>JAIRZE010000059.1 GCA_031267375.1 Rickettsiales bacterium
CGCAATTCCGTACATTGAAATATCCGTGGCGATACCGGCAACCCTTTCGCGACGACCAAGCCTGGCCCCTGCCCCGGTCGCGAATTGTTTTTCCGAATCATATAATACCTTTGCTGCAAAAAATCGCGCGCGAATAAAAGGCTCTGCATAAATCAGTCCGTCGTCATACGCGCGCGCGGAAAGCCCAAAGTCGCCGCGGAACGAAATTCCGTTCGGATTTTGCGAATCGCTGCCGTAAATCGGCGGGGCATAGAACTCCGCATAATCCGCGCCAATCAGCAATGATGCTTTCACATAATTCTTTTTTATGGCGGCGCGGGCCGCGCCGCCATAGATTTTGCCGGCAAAATCTTCCAGGCCGGTTTGCGAAAAATTCCCCGTATGCGCGGATACACTGAAAGAAAAATCATCGCGTGAAAATTCCGCGCCAAATTCATACAAATACAAACCAAGTCCGTTTCCAGCGATTGCGGTTATTCCACCAACTCCTTCGTCTATTACCCTTTGTTCATCGCCCCAAAATGCCGACATCAATTTCACGGGCAACATTAAATTAACGGGATTGAACGCCACAGAGCGCTGCATAATCTGGTTCAATTCCGATTCGGATTCGGCGCTGTCCATTGCCGCAAGAAGCCCCTGCGATGCGCCGCGCGCATTGTTCAAAAAAATCCCGCGCATATCGCCTGCGCCGAAAACTTTTTCATAATCTGTTTCGCGCGCTATTTGCAAGTTAATGGAATTTCCGACGCGAACAGCATCTGCACGGTAAAGACCGGACAGACCGGCCCCGCGAATATTTATCGCGCCCTCCCCAGATATATCTTTCAGTAAATTCATACCGTCGTATAAGTCTGTTCCGGTTAAATCTATAAAAACTTCGCCGCGGATTTCCAACACGGGGTCAAAATTAAAAGCCATCGCCCTGCCCCCGGCGGCCGCGCCGTCAATGACCAAGACTGTGTTTTCCAAAATTATTTTATCCGCGCCGGATGCGGCGCGCATAATATCGCGCAAAGACAAGGACTCGCCACCGCCGCCAGCCAAGACAAAGAATGATCCGCCGGAATTAATAACTGAAAGCCTTGTTATATCCGCGGATGATTTTATAATCTGAGTCAGAGTGCTGTTTTCGCCGATAAAAATATCGCCGGCAACGCCGCTGTTTTGAAAATTCAATTGATTGCCGGGATCTATAAATATCGGGGATAAAATGACCCCCATATTTTGCAAGGATACGCTGTCCGTTATATGAATACTGGGGAAAGCGACTGTTGCGCCGGCAAAAACAGTGGTATTTTGGCTGATGTTATAAGGCCCGCTTCCGAAATGATATCCGTGAAATTCTTCGGCGTGAAGGGTTGTAAATGCGGCCCACAGCAACACAAACAACCAGAATAAAATTCTGCGGGCTCTCTCCATAGGCGGAATCTTAGCCTATGAAAAGATTCCTGCAATAAAAATCGTGTCAATACATATTGAAATAAAAATGTTTGATTTGTGTATTTTTATGGTTATAATAGCGGACCATATGGATGCGTAGCTCAGTTGGTAGAGCAACTGACTCTTAATCAGTGGGTCCAGAGTTCGAATCTCTGCGCGTCCACCATATATAAAATGACCCTTGCGGGTCATCTTTTTTTTATAAAAAACTCTGCCTTAACACGAATCACCAGCGCGCGATTCCACGCAATCCCAATTTATCAGATGATCCAGGACCCCCGCTACAAAATCCGCGCGGCGATTCTGATAGTCCAGGTAATATGAATGCTCCCACACATCCAATGTCAGCAGCGGCTTTTTTCCGTGCGCCAGCGGAGTATCCGCATTCGCGGTCGTCTCTATCTTCAATTTTCCGCCGTCGTCCACCAGCCAGGCCCAGCCGCTGCCGAACACGGACATCGCGGCATCTGCAAAATCTTTTTTGAAATCCAAAAAGCTGTCCGATATTAATGCCGGAATCGCGGATCCGTTATCCCGCGCCAATTGGGAAAAGAAAAAATTATGATTAAAAACCTGGGCCGCGTTGTTGAAAATCTTTACGGCAGCGGAATCCGCAGCTGACTTTTTAATAATATCCGCCAGCGGCAGATTTTCATAATCAGTGCTGGCGACCAAGCCGTTCAGATTTTTTATATATCCGTCCAAGTGCTTGCCGTAATGAAAATCTATTGTCTGTGCGGACATAAACGGTTCCAGCGCATCACGCGCAAAATTCAGCGGAAAATCCGATAATGCAAACATATTTCGTCCTTTTATTTTTTCAACTGGCTGGTTGGGTTGTACGCCTTGGTGCCCTTGCGGATTTCAAAGTGCAATTGCGGTTCCGACACTTTGCCGGTCTGCCCGACCGTGCCCAATTTACCCCCGATAGATACTTTGGTCCCGCGCTTTACCGTCATAGAATCCAAGTGCGCATACACCGTCATCCAGCCGCCTGCGTGCTGGACTATTATCAAATTTCCCATACCCTTTAATTCATTCCCAGCATAGGCGACAACCCCGTTTTCAGCGGCAGAAACAGTCGTGCCCTGCTTTGCAGATATGTTTATTCCGTCGTTGAATAATCCGTTTGATTTCGCCCCGTAATCGGAAAGTATCTTTCCGCGCACCGGCCAGGAAAACAAGGCGCTTGCGCGCGCGGCGATTTTCGGCAAAGGCACGGTGGCAGAGCTGGAAACTTTTTCCTTCGTCTCTATCGGCTTTGCAGCGGCGGCGGGCTTTGGCGCTGGCGCAGATACCGGCGCAGGCGCAGGCTTGTCAGGTTTTTGGGCCGGTTGCACGACGGGCGCGAGCGCGGGCGCGGGTGGAACCTGCCCTTTGACCTCTGCCTTTTGCCCTGATTTCGGCACTTTTAATTTTTGCCCGACGGACAAAGAAAACGGCGCGGACAAATTATTCATAACCGCCAAATCATTAACCGGGATTTCATATTTTCTGGACAATGAATACAGGGTATCCCCGGCCGTAATGGTTATCAAGTCCGTTTCTGCCGGCGTTTGCGTACGGGCGGGCTGAATATATTCCGGCACCTTTAATACATCTTTTTCAAGCTTTGGCGTTTCTATTTTATTTACGCTCTGCGCGGGCTGCGCCAATACATAATCGTCAATGCTGGCGTATTGGATATAGTCGTCTACGCCAGGGCTGCCGTACATATCAGGGGATGCGTACACTCCATAATCTGACGCGGCTGAATTATAAATTTCCGGCTGAGTTTCCGGATCTGCAAGCATAGCTGGATAACGCGTGGAAATAAATTCGCCAATCCCGACGGATTCTGGAATCGCAGCTATCTTTGGCTGCAAGTCGCAGGCCGCGCACAGCGCGGCAAGTAATAGGGCAAAGGGCAAAGGGCATTTCATAAAGGATATTATATCATAAAAGAAAAATAAATAAAATGGCGGCAATGCCGCCTGCCCTATGCCTTATACCTTTTGCCTTGCTTATTCTTTCTTCATAAACAGAATGGAAATTTCAAATAATAAAATCAGCGGGGCGGCCAGCACGCATTGCGAAACTATGTCCGGCGGGGTCAAAATTGCGGCGACTATGAAAATCCCGACAATCGCATAGCGGCGCGATTTAATGGCCGCGCGGCGCGAAAGCAAGCCAATCCTGTTCAGCAAAACCATAACCAGCGGCAGCTGGAACGCTATGCCGAATGCTTTCAGCAGCTCTATTGAAAAAGACAGATAGTCCGTCATAGCGGGCAGAAACGCGGTCGGCACGGGCGCCGATTCGTTCAGCTCTACAAAAAAAGCAAAAGCCCAGGGGAACAGGATATAAAACGCAAAGGCCGCGCCTGCGACAAATAATAAAGGGGACAAGATTAAAATCGGGGCTATGAATTTTTTTTCGCCAGCGTGCAATCCCGGCGCTACAAAAGCCCAAATATGCCATAATACCGCGGGCACGGTCGCCACCAGCGCGAATAGCGTCGCCAATGAAAATTGAATCATCAATCCGTCAGCCAATCCCGTATAAAGCATAGTCCCGTTCGGCCACACGGACATCAGGGGCCCAGTTAAAAATTCCTGCATAGTCGGAATCAGCAGCCATCCGATTCCGAAAGCGACGCAGAAAATCAAAGCAACCCACATAACGCGCCGGCGCAGTTCCGCAAAGTGCTGCAAAAGGGTCATTTTATTTTCCGACACTTTTTTTCTTTTTATTTTTTATTTTTTCTTTTTCTTTTACTGGCGCGCGAAATGCGGCCGCAACCTCGTCAAAAGTCTTTTGAGTCAATTCATCAATGGGCTTTTCCAGGTCTACCTGCTCTTTTATCTTTTCAACGCCGTCGGTTATTTTCCATATCAGCTCGCGCACGAATTTTACAGCGCGCGCAAGCAGTTTCGCAACGGCCGGCCAGTCTTTGGCCGGAATGACCAGGATCGCGATAAGAACTATTACAAAAAATTCCGCTGCTGAAATGCCGAACATTTTCGCTCCTGCTCAGTGGTCAGGAGTTAGTGGTCAGGGGTCAACTTCTATGTCGCAGATAAAGAACAATTTTATTATTCAAAAAATTGTTCATTCATAATCATACTGCTAACCACTGACCCCTGACCACTAACCACTGATTACTCGTAAAAACTGTCGCCACCGCTGGTGGATACAGTCTTGTGCCTTTGTATTTGAAAATAGTTTTTTGAGAAATCGGTTTTCGTTTTCAGATCGGAAAACTTCACGCGGGTTTCCGCGCCGGTCGCGTCTTTGACCGTCCAGGAATTTAATTTCACAGGCGAATTGTCAAACACGACATTCATAGTCCCCAGGCCCGCGCTGTCCCGCAAATGCATAGTCAGCGAAAAAGTCTTGGCATCGCTTGCGGTGCTGGACACGACTATATCGTCGGTTTTCAGATTTATATTTTTGCGCATTAGAATTCCGGCGGGCGTGCTGTTCAGAGGGATAGTAGTTATCTGGTCCAGCGACTTGTCAAAGAAATACAAATCCTTGCCGTCGGAAATCAGCTGAATCGGCGCGGCTTTGTAATCCAAGCGCACTCGGCCGGGCCGCAGCATCGAAAAAACGCCGCTGTCTTTTTTACCGCCGGCCACCTGGGTAAAATCCCCAGTCATCCCGGTTATAGAGTTCAAGTAAGTCTCGGCCTTTGAAACCAAGTTATTGTCAACGGCGGCGGGGGCAACGCCAATGAACAATGAACAATGAACAATGAACAATGATAGCAATAATTTCTTCATATTTTAATCCTTTCTGAATCCGATCGGGCGGCGCTCTGGCTTTGGCTGTTCACGCAACGCGTTTAATACTTCTATGATTTCGTTTATCCGCACAGTATGGTTATCCAAGTTTACGGTCGTATCGTCAATATGCAGCATAAGAACGCGTTCCAAATCTTCTATCTTCTGCTCCAAAGGCTGGGCTATATACCGGCGCATTGCCACAAAAGCCTTTACCACAGCAATATTTACCTGAATGGCTTTTTCACTGTTTAATACCGAAGACAGCATTATAACGCCGTGCTCGGAAAATACAAACGGCAACTTTCTGCGCCCACCCCAACTTGAAGTCGCAATTTGCGGCTTCAAGTTTGAGGTCGCAATTTGCGACTTCAAATCTTCGTATTCATCTTTTGTAAGCTGAAACATAAATTCCTTTGGGAATTTTCCAATATTGCGCTTTGCCGATTCGTTCAGCCGCTTTACCGGAATTTCATAAATCCCGGCCAAATCGCTGTCCAGCATTACCTGAACGCCGCGAATTTTATAAATCAAGTTTTGTACTTTTGAAATCTCGTTCATAGCGCTACATCCTCTAATACAAACTGAGCGGTTATGCGGCCGTTGTAATCATTCTCTTTCAGCTTTCCGCAGAGTCTTATTTTAGTATTTGTATTCGCGTCGTCCAGCAAAAAATCCCCGACCGGCGTCCCGACCAGATTAAACCCTACGAACGCCAGCAATGTCCCGGCGCTTGTCCGCACGGTTCCGCGAAGATGAGAACCGTTCCCCATAACGGACGCATACGACAATGTCGCGCCGTTCAGGACCAAAGTAGGCTCTGGATTGCCCTGCCCGAACGGGGCCAATCCGGATAATTCCCGAATCAGTCTTAAAGTCGCGCCGCCGGCATCCAGCTCTGCATCTACAATAATTTCCGATGCCGGCGGATTATCGCCCAATTGCCCGCGCACCGCCGATTCTATAAATTCGCAAAATTCTGATTCCTTCGCGCAATCCAGCGCGAATCCGGCGGCCACCGCGTGCCCGCCGCCTTTTATCAGAACCCCGGCGCAAACCGCGTCCCGGATTATTTTGCCCAGGTCAACGGACGGTATGCTGCGTCCGCTGCCGTCAATAGAGCCATTTGACTTTGCGGCAACCAGCGTCGGCATATTGTACTTGTCTTTCAGACGCCCGGCGACTATGCCCATTATTCCGCCGTGCCAGTTTTCGCCGAATATGGTCAGGCACCGCCGTCCGGATGAAATCATTTCATCGGCCATTTCCGCGGCATCCAGCATAATCTGGTTTTGAATTTCCATTCTTTCCGCATTCATCTTGTTCAAAAGATTTGCCAGATCATTCGCAATCAGCGGATTATCCGCCAGCATTAATTCCAGCGCAGGCGCCGCCGAATCCAGGCGCCCCGCGGCATTCAGGCGCGGACCGATGGCAAAGCCTACGGAATAAACATTTGCGGATTTGACGCCGGCCACTTGCATTAAAGTTTTCAGCCCCAGATTTTTTCGCGCATCCAACGCTTCCAAGCCGCGGGCCACGAACGCGCGGTTCAAACCAATCAGCGGCATCATATCGCAGACAGTCCCCAGCGCCACCAGATCAAGATAGTCCATAAGATTTATGGACAAAAGGACAGATGGACAAATGGACATTTCTTCACCTGACTGCCCATCTGTCCTTTTGCCCTTTTGTCCTTCGTCTTTTTTTAATTCCCGGTTCAACGCAACCAAGAACATAAATGCGACGCCGACGCCGGCCAGATAAGACAGCCCCGATTCGTCATCCGGGCGCTTTGGATTTATAACGGCGTCCGCATCGGGAAGAATTCCGTCCGCATTGTGGTGATCTGTTATGACAACTGACATATTCAGGGATTTTGCAAGCGCTACCTCGCTTGCGGCGCTGATTCCGCAGTCAACGGTTATCAGAATTTCCGCGCCATTGTCTGCAAATTCGCGAATCGCGTCTTCGTTCAGGCCGTATCCTTCGCCTTCGCGGGTCGGCAGATGCCACAAAGGATCAGACCCCAGCGCGCGCAGATATTTCAGCATAATGGCGGTGCTGGTAATTCCGTCCACATCATAGTCGCCGAAAATCGCTATTTTTTTGCCGGACCGAACGGCGTCCGCAACAACATTTACGCCGCGCTGCATATCTTTCAGGACGAAAGGATCGGGCATAGATTCTTTTAATGACGGGTTCAGGAATTTCCGTATATCTTCCGAATCGGTTATGCCGCGCGCGGCCAAAATGCGCGAGACCAGGTCTTCTGTATCTTTTGAAACATCATCAGTCAGCCACTGCCTGTCCAGCAGTGATTTGCCGCACAAATTTCTCATCTATCGCTCTTTTATTTTTTTATCGTAATAATATTACTATATAAAAGTGAAAAGTGCGAAAGAAAAAATGCCTGCCCCTTATCCGCCTGA
>JAIRZE010000109.1 GCA_031267375.1 Rickettsiales bacterium
TTTGTCATCCCGGCGCAGGCCGGGACAAGGCGCAGTGGATCCCGAGCCTCAAAGGGATGACGGCTCTGACGAGCCGTTTATGAAAGGTGTATAAAAAGATACATTCCTTACATTTGCGCCTATTAAAAAATCCGCCAAAGGCGGATTGCGCGAAAACAAATAAAAAAATCCGCCCGAAAAGGCGGATAGATTTTTTACTTTGATGTTTTCAACTATATCACAATTCGCCGGACAAGTCAATAGAAATTTCATCGCCATACGCGAAAATATATTCGGCGTTCTTGCGCAGCACCAAAGCGCCGTCGTCATTTATGCCGCATAAAACCGCGCGCGCGCCGCGATAAACTATGTTTTTTTCCAGGCCGACGGCCAGCTGCATCCAGCGCTCTTTCGTTTTTGAAAAATCCCTGTGCGTCCATAAATCAATTGATTTCATCAGCGAATTCAATACTTCGTCGCGCGTCGCCTTTGCATAATTATCCAACTTTGTCGTTTCATAATTTGCGACGCGCGGATTGCTTTTTATATTTATTCCGATTCCGATGATTACAAATTTTTTTGAATACTCTATTAAAATTCCGCTGATTTTTTTTCCGTCAATTAAAATATCGTTGGGCCATTTTATGCCCGGCGCCGCGCCGAATTGAATCAGTGTTTCGGCAACCGCGACAGCAACGGAATAAGATAATCTGGAATCGCGCGATTCGCTGCTTAAAATAAAACTGGCATATAAATTGCCGTGATGAGAAACCCATTGGCGGCGATAGCGCCCGCGCCCGGCCGATTGAGCATTTGCAAGAATGACAACGCCGTCCGCGGCGCGCCCCGAAGACACAAGCTCGTGAGCGTATGTCTGGGTGCTGGGAATCTTGTCAAATGATATCAGCTTGTAATTTATCAATGCAGTAAATTCCTTTTTCGTTTTTTATAAAATCGCGGCCAAAGGTTTTGCGCAGGTTGTAAATCGCGGTGTCAACGGTATGCGTCGCGGTATCGGCATTATAGCCCAGCGCCGATTTCAATCCGTCCATCGTCATACCGCCGCTTTGCGACAGGCGCGCGATTATCTGCAATTGCAAATCCGGCAAGATCGGAACTTTTCCAAAAACTTTTGCGATTGCATTTTTTTTATTTTCTTCCGCCGCGTGAATAATCAGAGATTTTAATTCCGCCGCGGATACGGCGCGATTTGGCATAATTGCATCAAAATTTACATCAGCAATTTTTGGTTCTGCAAGCGCGGCGCCCAGCTGGCCCAGAATCCCGCACCAAACTTCATCACCAGTATAAAATGTTATGTTTGATAGCATAGCACTACATCTGCACAAACAGGTCCGGATTTTTATCCAAAGTATCTATGGCAGAGTCAATTTTTTCCCGTATTTTTACAAATACCACTTTATTGGCGGAATCCAGGTTATCAACCGGCGGCAGCTTTACCGTCATAGGATTCACCTGAACGCCATTTTGCATAACTTCGTAATGCAAATGCGGCCCGGTCGCGACGCCTGTCATTCCGACATAGCCTATGATCTGGCCCTGGCGCACACTGCTTCCGACGCTGATTCCCTTTGCAAATTTTGACATATGCGCATAGCGCGTGGAGTAAGTTTTGTTATGCTTTATGGTAATGTAATTACCCCAGCCGTTTCCATATTTCCGCTCAGTCACGCGGCCCGCGCCAGATGCAGGGATCGGAGTGCCAGATCCCGCGCGAAAGTCCACCCCCTTGTGCGCGCGAGTGAATCCCAGAACCGGATGCTTGCGATTCAGGCTGAAACTGCTGGAAATGCGGGCATTGTTGATTGGTGTCCGCTTCAAAGATTTTGTCGCGCCGTTTCCGTTTTCGTCATAGTATCCGACAGTTCCGTCAGACTTTTTGAATCTGTACATTTTGACATTGCCGCGCAAAGCGTCAAAGGATATGGCGACAACGCGCCCGCTGTCAATGCGGTTTCCAGAAGAATAGTTTTCTTCAAATAAAACGGAAAATTCCTGACCCGCGCGGACATCGCGCTCAAAGTCAATTTCAAACGCCAGCAAATCGTAAACATCGGCCAAAATCCCTGCGGGAATTCCAGCGCGCGTGCCGGCGACATAGAATGAATCGCCGTCTTTTATCTGACCGTTGCGGCGAACGATTCGCGTGTCGCGCTCTATATCAATAGTCTTTGCGGCCCAAATGCCGTTTTCACAAGAAAGCTCTACCTGTTTCCAGGGGCCGGACGCCAATATGATTTTGCTGACCGGCGCATCGTCGGACGGGCGCGAGAATATCAGGCGATCGGAATTAGCGCGCAAACTGGACACGCCCGCCTGGGTCTTTAATATTGACGCGATAGTGTTTATATCGCCGCCGGATACGCCCTGCCCGCTCAGCAGCTTGGACAGAGTGTCGCCGGACGCGACCTGAACCTCTGCCACGCATTCTTGTATCCCCAATGTCTGGCGGCCGCGCTTTGTGATAAGCAAGGCGGCGGCGGCGACAATCAGCAGCAACGCAATAATCATTGCGATTTTCGCCAAACAGTTCGGATTAATTGCTTTTTTATCTTTTGCTTTTTTCATAGGGCGGATTATAATCGGTATATGAAAAAGTGTCAAGCTTTCAAGATTTTAAGCAAATACGGCAGCCCGCGCGATGCAAATGTTATTCTGCGCGGCATCGGCGAAAGAATATCCAGTTTTTGGATATGGCGCGCGGCATATCAGTTGCGGCGCGGGACCCCCGTCGCAAAAATTATTCACAAGAAATGGTTTTACGGGCTGGAATTTTATACGAATAAATATACATTGGATCCGCGGCCGGATTCAGAAACATTGGTGGAAGCTGTCTTGGCAGACAGCAAACAGAAAATAAATATTCTGGATCTGGGAACAGGCACCGGATGCTTGATATGCGCGATTGCGAAGAACTTGCCGGACGCGACAGGAATCGGAATAGACAAATCAACGCGCGCAATCCGCGTCGCTAAGAAGAATGTGAAAGATTTGGGATTGGATAATAAAATAAAAATTTCCAAGGGAAATTTTTATCTCCGCTCTTCGCTCTTTGCTCTTCGCTATTTTGATGTGATAATATCAAACCCGCCGTATATTGCAAAGGGGGATTCGCGCGTTGACAGCGGCGCGATGCACGACCCGAAAATGGCGCTGTACGCAGGAAGCGACGGGTTGACTGCATATCGCGCGATTGCAAAAAGCGCAGGAAAACATTTGAAAACGGGCGGTAAAATTTATTTAGAAATAGGCGCGGGCCAGGGGGCGGCCGTGCGCGATATTTTTGAATCTGCGGGTTGGATTTTTGCGGCTGCGCATAATGATTTATCCGGCACCCAGCGGGTTATGGTTTTCAGCAATTAAAACAAATCCGATACATTGCAGATTTTTGATAATCTCTGCGGCGCGCCGGCCTGCAATCTGTTATCCTTTAATTCATAAATTATTCGCGATGCGGGCGTCGGCGTAGTCCAGGATTCTTCCCATTCGCGGGAAATTTTCACAACCATAAAATCGGGCTTGAAAACAAATTTTAATTTCTGCAAAGCGCAATCGGCGCCCTCTGCGGTTCTGAAATTTTCCGGCGTGATGTCTTTGTATTGCCCGCCCAGATTCAATTCTATCTTATATTCGTAATAAGAATGCGCGTTGCCGGTCGCGAAAAATTCGCGCGTTATGCGGTCGGGAATTCCGTCGCCGTTTATATCCGCCTTGAATATTTCGCTGGATGATATTCCTTCGCCAAATTCATCCAAAGAATATTTGCGAACAGAGTCGGGATTTTTCAACCCGTCGTCAAATGCATAGTTTCCGCTGTCTGCGGAATGCAGACGCGCGCCGGACGGTACATATTCCGGCGCAGAAACAGCGGCGGCCGGTTCGCTTTTTTCTTTACCAGGCTTTGCTAAAAATATATAAGCCAGAACACCGATAGCTATTATTATGATTATTAAAATGATGTTGTGTTTTTTCATAGCTCTACCTCTCTTCCCGGCTTCCAGCCTTCTATCGTGCGAATTGCATTCGCCACTTTTTGCAGCTGCGCATCATCCAGCGAAGCCATAGGCGTATTTATTGGAATCCCAGTCAATTGCTCTAATTTTCTCTGATATCCGGCGGTGTTGTTTTCTGACGGCGGGGCCCATTTGCTGATAGCGCCGGCAACGGTTTTATTTTGATAATTTGTTGTCTTTAATAATGCGCTGACCGCATTCATTCCGGAATTTTCGGACGGGAAAATAGCAAAGCGCCCGTTGCAGCCGATCGCGCCCATACGCCGCGCAAAATCGGAACAAATAATGTTGCCAGGATTGTTGTTCCGCCAAGCCGCAGTGCCGCTGCTTTTTTCATATTTTTTTCCGTCGGCGATGGTGTAAACAACGCTGTTTCCGCGCACGACGGCGGATGAAGACTGCGCGCGCCCGGCCACGCTGTAATCCATTGTGGCCGCGACTTTCTGCGGATCGCCAGAGCCCTGCAAAGGACTTTCAGAATAAGGCGTTTCCGGCAGCATTTCCACAGTAATCGCATCCGGCGCGTAAATGTCCGCTTCTGTTTTTAATGTCAAATTGCGCGCATCCAGAATGCGCTGAATCTCAGCCCCAGATACGCGAATAACCTTGCATCCTTTTGCGAAAAAATCATCGCCCCAGATTAAATTCACGGCGGGTTTTACGGCGGCCAGAATTCCGAATATTATGGTCAGATTTCGTATGTTGATCGCCATTCCCCAGGCGTCGCCCTTTGCGCCGCGAATTAAAGACACGGCCCAGCCGAATAATAAAAGGCCGGTAATGGCGGTTATGGCAATCCAGGAATAATAAAGGAAAGCTTCAAAACTGCGCAGAACGCAGGACGGATCTTCCAACAAAATGAATCCGCCGTCCGCGCCCAGAACCCGGAACCCAGCATTGGCAAGCAAGATTGAAAAG
The DNA here is from genome assembly GCA_031267375.1 of Rickettsiales bacterium. Classification (GTDB taxonomy): domain Bacteria; phylum Pseudomonadota; class Alphaproteobacteria; order Rs-D84; family Rs-D84; genus JAIRZE01. The sequence goes on from JAIRZE010000109.1 coordinate 4,932, forward strand.
TCTGTGTTCATCAGTGGTCAGTGGTTAGTGGTCAGTTGTCAGTTGTCAGTTGTCAGATAAAATCAAAATAACTTGTCCAATATATTGGACAATTATTTTTTATGAAACTGACCACTAACACCAAACCATTAACGCTCAAAAACTAAACTCATCGTCGTTTGCGGCGATTCCGGCCCAGCCGAACAAGTCGCCCATTAATCCGGTTTCTTCTTTTTTAACTTTTTTGAAAGGCAATATGTTGCGCAGCTTTCCAATCTTTCCGCCGCCCGGGGCCGCGGTTATTTCATTCTGGCGCTCTGCAAATTCCGCAGCCAGCTTTGTCAAAACAGCATTGGTATCATCAACCTGTGGCGCGGCGCCGGCGCTGGTCGCGGCATCGTCAAAATCCGATTCGGAATTTTTCACTTCCGGAACGCGCTTGTCTTCGCTCAGCGGGGATATTTTCTTGAATAATTGTTCCAGAGTTTTTTCTTCTTCGGGCTCTGGCAAGTCATCGGTCAAATCCGGTCCTATCTCTATGGTCGTTGAAACGGTTTCAGAAATGATTATTTTTTCTGGAACCGGCGCGGGTTCTGGAATTTTTTCTATGACTTCTTCGTTCTTTTTATTGGCACCAAGGAAAGATAAGATTGGAATAATCTTTGCAGGTTCCGCGGGTTCTGCCGGTTCGGTGGATTCGGCATTTTCTTGCGGCGCTTCTATAACTTGTTCTGGTTCCGGCACGGACACAGGCGCAGGCACGGGCGAAATTTCTTCTATAACTTCTTTGACTTCTTTCGGCTTGGCCTTTCTGACACGCTTTGGCTTTGGCTCTGCAACGATTTCTGCTTCAACAGCAACTTCGCTCTCCGCTCTCCGCTCTTCGCTCTCTGACGGCGCATCATCAACGGATATGCCAAAGAGAATCACATCGCTTGGCAGATCAACCGCTTTGCGCACTTCGTCCAAAGCGGCGCGCACCGACGCCGCGTCAAAATTATCACCGCCTGAAATATAAACGATCTTGGTCTTCATAAGTTTATCTCTCCCCCCGCTGCATAACGACAAATATTATAACATATTTTGGGGTTGAACGCATATAAAAAATATCCTAATATGCGGGTATGCAGAAAATCAAACAACAGATATTTGACGAATTGGCCGGATTGGAAGAAGCGGTGCGGCGCCTGTCCGGCGCAGCGGCGGTTGCTGGCAAACAAACGGATTTAGAGGTTGCAATTCTTGCGGAACAGAATAAAAAGCTGCGCGAAAAGAACAAGCGCGCCGGCGAATTGATAGACGAATCTTTGAAGATATTAAAGGTGTTGAAATGAGCGTGGTATCAATACCGATTGTAAATAAAACATACTCTATGGGGTGCGAAGACGGACAGGAATCGCGGCTGATAGACCTGGGTAAAATGGTAGACGGCCGTGCGCGTGAGATTTTGGACAAGATCGGGCCATTGCCTGAATCATCGCTGCTGGCGACATTGTGTATAGTCCTTGCGGACGAGATTCAGGGTGCCAAGTCGGCTGCGCCTGCGGCCTTGGACGATGCGAACCTGACTGAAATCCTGGAAAGAATCAAATTGATAAGAAAGAATATAAAATAGTGGCTGGGTAAGTAAAAATAAAACTCAGAGCAAACCCCTGCCCCCGCTTGCGGGGGCGGGATAGAGTTGGCTTGGTGGGGTGCCTTTATACGAAAGGCACCTTTTAAGCGACTTTCGTAGAAAGTCGCTCCACCTGGCAACTCTTGGGTGGGGGTATTTTGTGCTCTAAAACACCCCCACCCAAGATTTCGTAAAGTTCGCTGCGCTCACTAACGAAATCTATCCCGCCCCCATAAATTGGGGCAGGTGTTTGCTCCGAGTTTAATTACCCCACCCGTCCGCCACGGGAATTTTCAAACGCCATAAACTGATTTCTCTGCACATTTGCTAAATAATCCCGCGCATAGCGCTCATCCTGTTTCGCATTAAAAGCAATCGGCGCGCCACCCGTGCGAATTTCCGGGGCTTTTACTTCCTTGCCCAAAAGCTTGATTATCTGCAATTTGATTAAATCCTGCTTGCCCATATTTCTGACAATATCTTCCAAATACTTGTCGTCCAAAGGCGTCAAGCTCTGCTTCAAAGCATCTTCCGGCTTGTTTTTTATTCTGCGGATTTCGTCCCGAATCAAAGATTCCAAGAACTGTTCCAGATATATTATTGACGCATTTCTGATTTGGTCCGGCATCGGCGTTATATGGGCATTGTTAAAGCTGAATTGCTGATCATCGCTAAGCAAAGTCGCGTGGCCTTTCCCTTTGCCCGGACGCGGAACTACAAGGTATACGGCTTCTTCCGGATAAACGACGCGATTGTTCTGCGCGAATTTGTTCAACAGCCTTTCCTGTTCTTCATCGGTGCCGGCGCGTTTGTTCGCACGCAGAAAACGGTCCAGCGCGGCGTTATAACTTTCCGAGTCTTTGTAAACAGTACCTACAAAAACGCATTCCGGATACGCGGCCTTGACCTGATTTATAGAATTATATGATCCGTCGGTCAAGTAAGATTGAACTTTTTTTGATATGGACGGATCCATACCCAGCGAATCAACCAAAGTCTTGATTATGGAATTTTTCTGTGCATTCGCGCAATATTTGCGAGATGGCCTATCCGGCGAAATAATCTTTTTTGCCGCAGCGTTTTGGGGGACGCCCTCGGAAAAGAGTTGCAAATCTGATATCAAATTTTTTTCTGTGCCGGTCAGCTTTTGCTGAAACCCGTCCAAAGCGTTGCAAGCAAGCCAATCTTCGTCCAGCGACATTTCATTCAGCTTTGCAGGGTTGGTGGCACAAGCGGTTAAATTCTTGGATTGCCCGTTTTTTATTTGGGCTTTTGCAAAAGCCGGCGCAATCATAAGTAAAACAATTGCGGACGCGGCAATATTCTTTCTTGAAAAAATGTTGTTCATATTCCAATCCTTTTGTATATACATCGCGATTCAGGCGCAAAAAGGACCGAATTGCAATTATGTTCGTTAAAATAAAGGTTGGTTTGTCGCGCTCTATGTGGCGACATACATTCACCTGAATAATCAAGCCGGCTTACTGAACTCTGTCAGCAGTCTGCCCCGCCCCGGGGAACCGATAAAGCGTCATTATGTCGCCTTATGTATATACATATAATACAATTTGGGAAAGATTGCAAGTGTTTTTTACAAGAAAAAATCCCGCAAATGTTTGCGGGATGTAATATTGGTGGCCTCGGTGGGACTCGAACCCACACTCCTTGCAGAACTTGATTTTGAGTCAAGCGCGTCTACCATTCCGCCACAAGGCCAAGCTCTTACGCTTTCTTTGCTGCAACTTTTTTTGCCAATCTTGCCGAAATATTCGGCTTGTGCGCGGGTTTCTTTTCCGGCGTCGCCGCCTTTCCGATTTTTTTATCAATCGCTTTTTTAATCGCAGCCATTTCCGGTGTCAGACGCGAAACCGGGGTGCTGACAACATAACCGTCCAGCCCGCCGTGCTTGGTCAAAGTGCGCAGTCCCGCGGCAGAAATCCGCAGCTGAAATTCGCGCTTCAAAATGTCGCTGGTAAATTTCAAAGTCTGCAAGTTCGGCAGAAAAGTCCGCTTTGTGCGACGATGAGAATGCGAAACATTCATTCCGACCTGTGTTTTTTTTCCTGTGGTGGCGCATACGCGTGGCATAATATAATCCTTTTTGACTGGGGCATAAATTACAATAATAAACCTTGAAAGTCAAGCAAAAATCACTACTTATTGCAAAAAGGAGTTTGCTATGAATCCAGACGAAATGAATGATACCCCAGAACAGGCAATTGCCAAATACACCACGGACTTTACCGCGCTGGCGGCAAATGGCAAATTGGACCCCGTTATCGGGCGCGACGAAGAAATCCGCCGCACTATCCAAGTTTTAAGCCGCCGCACGAAAAACAACCCGGTTTTAAT
>JAIRZE010000027.1 GCA_031267375.1 Rickettsiales bacterium
CCAGTTTGAAGAGATGAGAAAACAGAGAATTCTGGGATTTTCCGGAAGCGAGAGCAATAAAAAACTGGTACACTTTATACGGTGGTTTAATGTGTACCAACTTTATTTATTAAGCTCGGTCTAAAATCCCCTTTCCCACGGAAAGGGGTGCCCACGAAGTGGGCGGGGTATGGGTAATAAAAAGCATTATGACCCATACCCCGTCATCGCTTCGCGATGCCACCCCTTTCCGGGGGAAAGGGGAATTCAGACCGAGCTTAATATCAACATAAAAAAATGCTGCGGAAAATATGCTTTTTAACCGTTTTTATATCAACCGCATTTGCGGCGGCGGACTGCCGCGCGGATATGGCTGCAAAGTCTTATGTGGATACCAAGGCCGCTGATTCAGTCGTAGTGCACAAGACAGGTGCGGAAACCGTCGCTGGCGAAAAAACTTTCACAACTATTCCGAAAATACCAACCGCTTCATTGCCTGCGCCGATATGATAAAAATAAAATCTTTTGCCATATTATTTTTATTTGCGTTTTTTTCGCGCGGCGCCTGCGCGGACGACTTGTATCCTGCGGCATCCGTACGCAGCGTTCAAATCGCCGCTATGCAGAAATGCTGTTTGCTGAACAATACCGCATCCGGTAATGACGGCGCGAATATGCAATATCTTTTGAAGACCATAGACATTTGCAACAATGGGACGACCAATTATGGAACAATGGCCCAGGCGACGACTGATTGGGCGAATACGAATGCGGTGGACAGGGCGTTTGATTCTCTGCTGAAATCATCTTCGGGTGAGTCTTATTTGCAACTGCCGGACAATCGGCAGTTTAACTTTACAATGGATTGGGGCCCTGGGTACAAGATAGAAGTAAAATTCAAAATTGATGTGATGACCAGCGCCGCGAATGTAGTGTTTTATAATAATTGTTATAGCCGTTTTGGATTTATGGCCGAAAACGGATATTTTCGGGCGGATTATCTGAATAATGAAATGAAAAATCTGGGACTGGCGCGTGATACTAATATTCATACTGTCATAAAGCAAGACAGAAATAATTGGATAGACGGAGTTCTTTATCAAAATAATAACACCGCCCAGACAGAATCAAAAACGAACTGCCCGATTACGATCGGCGCGCACGGGAATGAGGATGCGGTATACGCTATGGAGGGCAGGATTTATTATGTAAAGATATGGAACGGCGCGGGGGAATTGCTGAAACATCTTGTGCCGATGCCGGCGGGCGCGACATTGGCGTCCGCGCCGGCGCTGTATGATATTTTGTCGGACACGATTATTTACGCCCGCGCAAACAACCCGGTCAGCTTTCAGGGATGTAATTAAAATTCAAAGCAACTTCCCCTCCACAGGAGGGGAAGTTGCACCGCGCTTAAAAAAATAAATTCATTTTACCCCAGAACATCTGCCAGATATTGGCCCGGTTTCAAAAATATGATTTCCTTTCCAACCTTGCGCGCGTAATCCAACACCGCGTTGTATCTTTCCATCAGATTGGGCTTTATATATTCCGCGTCATCGCCGCGCGCTATGTAATCACGACGCAGTTGTTCCAATCTGTCCGCATCCGGCATTATGAACGCGTAATCCGTTACCCTAAGCGTATTCAGCAGATCGTATGAATCTTGCTTTGGAACAGACACTATGATTTTGCCGGCGGCCATTTCTCTGCGCGCGAATTCATTCAGATTGTCCGGCCATTCGGGATTGATCTTGACAGCCGCCGGGCCGCGAAAGTTGGGATAGTCTGCCGCGCCGATATACTCTGCCAAACTTGCGTCTTTGAAAATTTTTGTTTCAATGTCTGCGATTGCTGGATTAATTTTCGCGAGTGTTGTCTTGCCCAAGCCCGGATAAACAAAATATGCCTGTTTTGATAAGTTCACATCGTTTTCAATTCTGAATGCCGGCATACTTATCAGAACCGCTTTGAAACTTCCCTTGAAAGAATAAAAAGTATTTTTTTCTATAAACAAGACATCGCCGTCGCTGACAATTATTATTTCTCCATTTATGACAAACTCTGCTTCTGCTGAAATAAAATAGTAAACCCGATCGCTGGCGATATTTTTTGTTGGCTCGTGCCGGCCATCTTCCAGCTCCGTCACAACCACGCTGAAATTTTCATCAAAATCTTTTGTCAGATAATTTTTGATTGAATATGCGGCATTATGATTCCGCCCGGCGGTGTCTTTTTCTTTTATAAGTTTATAAACTTGTTTCATTTTGTTTGCTTTTTTGTTTTAAGTTTTTTTAGTGTATATTAAACTCGGAGAAAGTTCCCCTCCTGTGGAGGGGAACTTGCTCTGAGCTTTATATACACGCATCAGTGATGTGGAGCAAGACATCCCAACCAGCTTCACGCATAGTTTCTCAGTATCGCATACACCTGGCCCAGGTCCGTTTTCAGCAGGGTTCCGATCAGCATTTCTTTGTTGTCCGCCTGTTCCGCCGCCGACATCATTTTCGCAAAGCCGCGCACAAACTGAGTCGCCTGGCTGCGGAACACCGCGTCCGTTTTGAACAGGCTCTGCACGCGCTTTTTGTCCGCGCTTGTCAGAATCTTGGCCAGCCATTTGCTGAATATTGTCTTGTCCCCGGCGTGATATTTTTTCCAAACGGCGTCCGGAATTTCCGCGCCGACGCTGCGGGTCAGATCCACCGACTGCTCGTGCATTTTATCCATCAGCCGCGATGATTGCCGTATAAAATCCTCGCTACTGATTTGCGCATAGCGCGGCGCCGCCGGCGTTGCCGCCGCGATAGCGTCCATAGGCGCGGTCGCGCGCGCCACGGCCATATGCTTGTTCAGGGTCTGCATAGTGTCAACGGCTTTCGCTTAATCGGAAAGCAGATCAATCATCTGCTGGCGCGATTGCCCGGAAATATGTTCCAGCTTTACGGAAGAGTCCGCCATAGATTCCATAGATTCGGAAACCGTCGCCCGCATCGCGACTATCTTGTCATTCAATGCGCCGACCAGAATGGCCAGGTCTTCGCCCATTTTTGCGCTGTTCTGGGAAAGGTCGGGCAGGGCGGCATAGTACTTTTCA
>JAIRZE010000039.1 GCA_031267375.1 Rickettsiales bacterium
TTCAATGTTCATAATTATTCCTTTATTATTCCGACCAATTTTCAATCTGCAAATTTGGTATCTTTGCATAATGCTTTGTGTTGTTTGTTATCAAAACAGCGTTATGCGATATGGCGCAACCCGCAATAAGGCAATCCATTTCCCCAATAGGCTTTCCCTGCTTTTGCAAATGCGCCCTTATATCTGAACTGGAATCCGCAGAATCCGATGTAAAATCCATAACGGAAACCATTTGCAGCAAATTGCTTATGGCTTGCGTCAGTTTTGAAGAATTATTTATTTTCGCGCCGAATAACAATTCGTCCTTTGTAATGCTGCTGATGCAAATAGTGTTTTCATTCTCTCGCTTTTTATAATTGGAAATCACAATTGGATTTTGTCTTATAATATAACTGCAAGTGTCCGTATCAAGCATATAAATCATACCTGATCCTTATAGTCTGCAAATATATTCCGACCCGCCCATTTTGTGTTATTGGCCGGGCGTTCCAAAACAAAATCAGAAACAGGTTCGGACTTTGCCAAAAATTCATCCATTGTCATTTTTTTCTTTTGCGGCGGATATTGCAAAAGTATTCCGCCGCCAATATAAGGTTTTATTAAAACCTGATCGGAATTAAACCTGTATTCTTTTGGCAAGCGAACAGCCTGGGAACGCCCAGTCATAAAAACCTTTGCCACAGCAAAATTTTGGCCAGTTAACATAAAATATCCTTTTGATATATATCAAAGTATATATCAAAATAAAACAAAAATCAAGTGAAATTATATTTTACAACCGCACTAAAAATGCCGCGTTCGCGGCACTTTTTTTTACATACGCAGCGGCATCAGCACGAACAGCGAATCAGTCTTTTTATCCGTTGACTTCATCATTGTCGGGCTCTGCGGATCCTGCATTTCCATTTGGAATTTATCCCCGCCGATTTGTCCCGCTATATCCATCAGGAACTTTACATTAAACGAAATTGTAAATGTATTATCCCCGTTGTATTCAATATCCAATTCCTGGGTCGCGGTTCCCGCATCCGCGCTGGACGCATTCACCACCAATTTGTTCATAGAATATGACAGCAAGACGGACTTGGTCTTGTCCTGGCTGGCGACAGACACCAAGTCAATCGCGGCAATAAACTGCTTTCTGTCCAGAACAGCGATACGGTCGTTATTCTTTGGAATGATAACGCGATAGTTCGGATACTGGGCATCAACCAGCTTACTGGTCAGGGTCGCGGCGCCGACTGTAAAGCGCGCCTTGGTATCGGACAATTCAATAACGACATCGTCAACAGTCGCGTCTTCCAGCAATTTTGACAATTCGCCTATCACGCGGCGCGGCAGAATAACGGACGGCATATCCGCGGCGCCCGCCGGGGCCGGAACCGCGCAAAGAGCCATACGCTGGGCGTCTGTCGCGACGGCAGTCAGCATTTTTCCCTTGCCCTCTTCTGTTATATGGAAATAAATACCGCCCAAATGATAGCGAACATCGTCGGTCGGAATCGCGAATTTTGTCTGATTGATCAGGTGGGCCAAATCGCCGGTGGTCATCTGGAATTTGGTAGTCAGATTGGCGCCAGCCATAACAGGGAAGTTTTCCGACGGCAAGGACGGCAACTTGAATACCGCGCGACCGCTGGATACGACCAGCTGATCGCCGGTCTGCTTGAACTTTATTTCCGCATCGTCCGGCAATTTGCGGACAATATCATAAAGCATTTGAACGGGGACCGTCGTCTTTCCCGGCAGAGTAATGTCTGCGGCGACGCGTTCCACCAATTCCAAATCAACATTGGTCGCGGACAAGACCAAGTCGTCTGCGACTTCTAGCTTTACATTCATTAAGATGGGCAAGGTCGCGCGCTTTTCAACGATAGACTGCATATGCCCCAGCGCCCGAATTAAAACCTGGCGAAAGACTGAAAATTCCATAATCTGCTCCTGTACATTTTATAAATTGCTACATTCTTAGAGGTCAGTTTAACAAAAAAGCCCGATTCGGCGCAAGCAGAAAAAAATGCGCCGGCGGCGCATTTTCTAATTATCAATTATCAATGAGCAATTAGCAATTAAATGCTCATTGCTAATTGCTCATTGATAATTGTTTTTCCAGCTTTGCGCGAAGTTTCTTCATATCTTCGTACTTTGTGATTTTTCCGCGCTCTGCCAGCGATACATCGCCGGTTTCTTCGCTGACCACCAAAACAACCGCGTCGTCAGAGCTTTCAGACATTCCGATCGCGGCGCGGTGGCGGGTTCCGTATTTCCAGTTCAGGTCGGACTTTTGCGTCAATGGCAAAATAGCGCCGGCCGATATAATCCTGTTGTTGCCGATAAAGACCGCCCCGTCGTGCAGCGGCGTTTTGTTAAAGAATATTGTCAGCAATAATTCGCTTGTAATAATAGCGTCTATTCTGGTGCCTACTTTTTCAGTCGCGCCGATCATATTGTTTTGGAATACTATCAGTGCGCCGGTGTGCTTGTGCGACATAAATTCTACGGCCTTGACGATTTCGCCAACAGACCTGGCGATTTGATCTTTTTCAGTCGCGGCGGACAAAGCGCGCGGAGAAAATAATATCCGCAGGAATTTTACCTGGCCCATCAAGCCCAGAAATTTGCGCAATTCCGGCTGGAAAATAACAATCAAGCCGACAGACAGGAACAGCGCGACCCAGCGTGAAAATACCGCCAGAATATTCAAGCCGATAAAAGACAGAAAGCCGCTGGCAAACCACAGCGCGGCCAGGCCGAATAATCCCCGAACCAGATGCTCGGCCCCGGTCCTTTTTATAAACCGGTTGTAAAACATCCATACGCCAAAGATGATAAAAGCCACCTCTGCCGCGCCTATCCAAAAAGACCAAGATTCCAAATTCGCAATTATATAATGTTGCATAAAAAACTCCTTTTACAAGTGTCAGTGGTCAGGGGTTAGTGGTTAGGGGTCAGCAGTATGTCGCTTATGAAAATTATTTTTATTTTAATTTACGAAAATAATTATCACACAATCATACTGCTAACCACTAACCCCTGACCACTAACCACTATTTCATCATTCCGCCGATCAAATCGGCAATTGGCACATTCAAGAAATCCGGATCGCCTTTGACAGCTGGCGCCCCGCTTTGCATCGCCGTTTCGCACGGATGATCATCAGCCAGCCAGTTTTCTATCAAGTCCCCTGCCAAAAGCCCTACCCCCGCGCCCGCGACAAGAGACAAGCCCCCCGTAAACGGCACCAGCAATAATCCTATGCCGGTCGCAGACGCCGCCTTTGCAATCAGCGCGTCGCCGTTGATTTTCAGATCCGGGTCCGCCATATTGCCTACAAACTCTATATTATTCACAACATTGCCGGTCAAAGACAGTTTCAGCCCGCGCACAGGGGTTGTAATCATAGCGACCTTCATATTTTCCGTTTCCAAATCCGTATGCCCGACAAAACGCAGATTGACGGCATTTGTTTCCACCGCAAGTCCTTTTGCCGTTTCTATCTTTCCGCCGCGCAGTTTCAGATTTACCGCGGCGCATTTTATGGTCAGCTGCTCTCCCATTTTCTTGCTGCGGAACAAGTCCGTGACGCTGTGGCGCAGGTCGGTCAGAAAATCCCCGCCGTATATATAAGATACCAATTCGGAATGAGCATATCCGGTATCCGCCGAATACAGTTCCAGCGGTCCCGTCGCGGATCCCATAAGTTCTGACAAATCCGCCCCGTGTCCCCGAACATAAAATTGAAAGTTTACGGGCAGATCCGAAATATAGTCCGATTCTCGCACTGCTTCCATAATTTTTCCTATAAACACATTGTTTCCGGCGCCTGCCGCCTGAACAAACAGATTTCCCTTGTCATCTGCGTCGGCATCCAGCGCGGCCTTTACATCGCCGCCGGCAAATTTTACAGTCGCATCGCCACGCAGAATGGAATTGCGCAAAGTGATTTTCGCATTAATGTTTTTCAAAGCCAATTCGCGGTAAACCAATAATTCGCCGATTGATAAGTCCAAATCAAAATTGTATTTGTGAAATTCTTTGCCAAACAAAGGAACATCTTTGAATATATTCAGCGGTCTGTCCGTAGGCATAACCCATTTTGATTCATACAGTTCCGGAAACACGGTCATCAGGCTTATTTTTTTCGCGCTTATTTTTGCAGCAATATTCGGAACTTTTCCGGACCAGTCAAAGCTGCCGGAAATATCAGCCGTCGTGCCGCGCGCGGAAACAGATGATTTGCGCAGGGTCAGCTTGTGCTTTGCCAAGCCGCCGGCCAGATTTATTTCCAGTTCCGGCATCTTTGGCAGATCCAAGCCAAAGATTTGGCCCAGCTCTTTTACTTCTGCCACAGTCCCGGATATTTTGAAGTCAATCGGAATTCTGCTGGTGCCTTCCAGCGCTATGTTCGCGACCAATGCGTTTCCGCCGGTGGACAAAGCGACGCGCACGGGATAAATCTTGCGCTCTGTATTGAATTCGGAAAAAGAAATTATAAAGGGATAAACTTTTGATTCGCCGCGCAGCCAGCCGCTGTATTCCAAAGAATCGCCCTTGTCGCTATATTCCAAGCGCATACCGGAAATATAATGCTGGGTATGCCCGATCAACGCGTTAACATTGTGCAATTCCAAAGAATCCAGACCTATATCAACATCAAACGGAAACCGGCTTTCAGCCTTTTGTTCCGAGCTATCGTCGGGCTTTGCAATAGCCAAGGATTGTTCGCCTTTTTCATTTTCTTCCAGGAAAATATCCAGATCGTAAATTTTAAGGCTATTGATTTCCGTCTTGCCGTATAATAAAGATAAAAGGTCCAGCTTTGCGGAAATCCGCTCTGCATAAAAGCCGTTTTTGTGATTTGCCCACGGGGCATTTGGAATTTTTACCTGTTCCAGTACAACCTGGGGGCGCAAGGAAAATTTCCAGGAAATCGCACCGTCTATTTCAATGGGCAGGCCGACAGCCTTGCTCATAACGGAAATCAAATCGCCGCGCAGAGTTTCCAAATTCACTTGGGACAGCGCGATGAATGCCGCAACAACCAGCCCCGCGAACAACATCGCGCAGATTCTTGCGATTCTGAAAAAAAGCCTGTACCTGTACATTTTATTACTAATCTGGAATCGTCAATTCCAAAAACTTTACGACCGGTTTCATAAAGTCCGGCAGCTCTGCACGGATCGCAATCGCCCGCCCTGTTCCCGGATGCTGGAATGTTATCTTATGCGCAAACAAAAACAAGTTGTTTGTCGCCAGCATTGATTGCAAAGCAGCATTATCTCCGCTCTTCGCTCTCCGCTCTCCGCTCTGATACAAAGTATCCCCTACGATCGGCGCATTTAATGAAAATGCGCTGTGCAGGCGCAGCTGGTGGGTGCGCCCCGTCATTGGCGCGAACAAAACCCACGACGCAACACCGGGCGCCCCGCCCAATACGCGGTACTTTGTAATCGCGCGCAAAGGCTTTGCCCCTGGCTCTGCCTTTTCATTTTGTTCCAAAACGCGGCCCTTTACCATATAATTATCAATGACGCCTGATTTCGGCAAAACATTGCCGGCAAGCAAAGCCAGATATTCTTTGCGCGCGGTTTTGTTTTGAAACTCTTCCGATAATTTCTGCGCGGCGCGAGTGTTTTTCGCAACAACCAAAACGCCGCTTGTTTCCCGGTCCAATCTGTGCACCAAAGAAATCTTGTCATAAGGAAACAATGCCGCAGCCATTTTGTCAACGGACATTTTTATTCCAGTGCCGCCTTGGGTCGCCAGACCCGCGGGCTTGTTGAACGCAACAATATCGTCATCATTGTGAATAATGCACTTGCGCAGATATTCCAAGTCTTTCAAAGAAAATCTGTCGCCCGATTCGCGCGACTGGCGGCTGACGGCTGACGGCTGACGGCTGATCGTCGGCGGAATGCGGATGAAATCGCCGCTGCGCAGAATTTCAGTCCCGCGGCACCGCGAAGAGTTTATGCGTATCTGCCCCCCGCGGCAGAGCTTGTAAAAAGTCCCCTGGGATACAGCCGGAAAGTGGCGCAGAAACCAGCGCAGCAGCCGCATACCGTCTTCTATCTTTGATATCTGAACAGGCTCATTCGCCATAAACGACTCTTACGACATTCTTTCCGTTGGTATTGTTGCAGTCGCCATCCGCGCCGCTGACCTTGCCGTCAGAAGCCAGATAGCCGGCGGAATCGGACCAAGCCTTGGTCTTGAAAAATTCGCAGTCGGATTTTGACAGCCCGCCGATTGACACCACGAATTGATAAGAGTTGCCGGGATTGACTGATAATTCATAGTTCCCGCCATACGGATTTTTGTTTGATACGCCGATCGCGCCGAATATGGAAGAATTTTCAATGCCTGAAAAATCGTCGTATTCGCCCAGCAGTTGACGGACGCCCGTGACGATCTGGGCGACTTCGTCGCCGACGGTTGTGCGCTTTTGGCTGCGCATAGCGGCGGATATCATAGTAATGGCGCCGACGGTTATCACGCCCATTATGGCCAGCACGCCCAGCATTTCAATCATACTGCGTCCTGATTCCTGGTTTTTAATCATAATATTTTCCCCTTTATTTTTCTTGTTTATATTCTATCATAAAAATAATGAAAATTCAATTCAGCGATTTGATAGATAAAAGTCCTAAGGCCCCCGGCGTATATAAAATGTATGACGCGGCGGGCGCGCTGCTTTATGTGGGCAAGGCAAAGAATCTTTGGAACCGCCTGCATCAATATACGGACATAACAAAGCTGGAAACGCACAAGCAGATAATGCGATCCCTGGTCGCGCGTGTGGAATGGATTATTACAGAGTCCGAGGCTGATGCCCTGATTCTGGAAGAATCCTTGATCAAATCGGAAAAGCCTAAATATAATATAATGCTGACGGATGGGAAAATGTACCCACACCTGATGCTGACCCGGCACGAATTCCCCAGACTGATGAAAGTCCGCGGACAAATCGCGCAGAAAAAAGATGTGTTCGGGCCATATCCGTCTGTCGGCGCTTTGAACGAAACAATAAAGCAGATTCAAAAAGTCTGCGGCCTGCGCACCTGCACGGACAGCTTTATGCGCAATCGCGCGCGCCCTTGCCTGCTGCATCAGATAGGCCGGTGCAGTGCCCCGTGTACAGGGCAATTAGCAATTAGCAATTATCAATTAGCAATTAATACTGCCCGGCGCATTCTTACCGGCGACATAGCGCCCGTGGTCGGCGACTTGTCAGTCCAAATGACGGCGGCGGCGGAACGCCAGGACTATGAGCAGGCGGCCGTAATACGGGATAAAATCGCGGCCCTGTCCGAAACCGGCGCCCGCGGAATAAAGAAAAAATCGGGCGCGGATGATACAAGCTTTGCGGAATCGTTTGCGGCGCTTGAAAATTGGCTGGGCCTGAAATTGAACCGGGCAGCGGTATTTGACAATTCGCACTTGTTCGGGAAAAGTCCGGTCGGCGCGATGATAGTATTCGGACCTGGCGGATTTATAAAGAACGAATACCGGCATTTCAAGCTGAAAGATATGGCCCGCGCCGGAAATGATATAGCAATGATGGAAGAGTTTCTTTTGCGTGCAAAGCACGCAAAAAAGAGTAAAGAGTTGAGAGTAGAGAGTAAAGAACACGATGATACTCTCTACTCTCTACTCTCTACTCTCGTCATCGTTGACGGCGGGCCGGCTCAGTGGAACATAGCGCATAAAACTCTGCCGAATATTCCGGTGCTGGGCGTTGTAAAGGGCCAGGTTCGCAACGGGGACGAGCATTTTATTTTACCAAACGGACGAACGGATACGACGCTTGCAAAAGACAGCCCGCTGTTTTTGCTGCTGCGCCGCGTTCGGGACGAAGCGCACCGATTCGCGATAACATTCAACCGCAAGTCGCGGACAGCGGCGGCCTTTGTCAGCAGATTGGACGAGATAGAGGGCATAGGCGCCGCGCGTAAAAAAGCGCTGCTGCATCATTTCGGAACGGTCGCCGGGGTAGCGAACGCTAATTTGAGATCGCTTGAAAAAGTCCAGGGCTTGGGGAAATCCGCGGCGAAAAAAATCTATTCATATTTCCACCCCGATGGGATATAATATTACAGAGATTATGATAAAGCTCGGTGCAAATTCCCCTTCGCTGGCGATGGGGTGGCTGGCGACGCCTGACGGGGTCGTGGACAATAAGAACAATGTTTGTTTTATGACCACTACCCCGGCCACTCCGTGGCCACCCCTTCGCCAGCGAAGGGGAATTACCACCGAGCCCAATAAATAAAACCAAAAGGAAACCATTATGAAAACATTTGTTAATTTGTTGTCAATATTCCGCATTGTCGCGTCATTCGCATTGGTGCCGACTTTGATGCTGCGCCTGTATTGGCTGTCGTTTGTATTGTTTGCCCTGGCCGGATTCAGCGATTATTTTGACGGCTGGCTGGCGCGGAAATACAACGCGGTTTCAAAACTGGGCGGGGTCCTGGATCAGATAGGCGATAAATTCCTGGCCGTGTTTTCGCTGATTTTGCTGGCGATTATGATGCCGGTCTGGTTTGTGATTGTTCCGGTCATAGTAATGGTCGGGCGCGAATTGTATGTCAGCGGATTGCGTGAGTTTCTGGGCACCCAGAAAATTGAAATGCCGGTTCCGAAAAATCGCTTTGCGGTGGCGAAAGTCAAAACTACTTTTCAATTGGTGTCAATCGGGGCATTCTTCTTGGTGTTTGCATTGGGCGCGTCAATAACGCCGGAAACGACAAACCGCGCGGTGTTTTACGGAATCTATGCATTGCCGTTTATAGGAATGTGGGGATTGTGGCTTTCATTGGTGGCCAGCGTGTGGTCTGCAACGGAATACACGACAGACTTTGCAAAAAAAATGAAAAGTTTGAAGAAATAGTGGTTAGTGTTAGGGGTTAGTGGTTAGTAATTTGTTAAATAGAAACTGATTTACCCAATAAAAAAAGTGTCCAATATATTGGACACTTTTTTTTATAGTTCCGGCATTTGATACTAAATTGAACTAAATTGCGGCGGAACGCGCCAAAATGGTATGCCGGGCCACGACTTACCACCCGAACGGATTCGGGGCAGAATAATCCATAATAAAGCGAAATCTAGCAGCAGAAACCGACATATTTACGCCATAGATTTTAGACATATTTGGTGGTGTTGGGAGCTATTTTTCGGACATACAAAAAATAATCGCTTGAATCTTTACCTGGATTATTATATGATAAATGGGAATTGAATTCTTTTTTATGGAATAGAAAATGAACCGCCGTCCAGCTTTGGCAGTCGCTGAGAATCTTTATAAAGAACACTTTGCAAATGCAAGGGTATTTTTTGCCGCAGGGTCGTTGTTTCGCGGCGAAG
This sequence comes from Rickettsiales bacterium, assembly GCA_031267375.1. GTDB lineage: Bacteria > Pseudomonadota > Alphaproteobacteria > Rs-D84 > Rs-D84 > JAIRZE01. Next base: position 9,370 of record JAIRZE010000039.1, read on the forward strand.
GGACGGAAAAATCCGATATAGATTGTTATGTTATTTATAATTTTGCCGATTGCCCGCGAGCATATAGAGAAACTTTTATTTTTCAAGATTATATTTGCGAGTGTTTTGTGCAGAATGAAAACTCTTTGGAGTATTTTGTCGCAAAAGAACTAGATAATGGGATTCCTATCGTTCTGTCTATGATATCAGAAGGTCATCCATTCGGAGATAATAAATACGCAGAAGAATTGAAGCAGCGCGCGCAAGATTTGCTTGCCAAAGGTCCGGCACCATTAGATAAAACTGAAATAAACCGCAATAGATATGCCATAACTGATTTGATTGATGATATTCCCGCAAGAAATGAATACGAATTGCTTGGAACATTGGCGGTTCTGCATCAAAGGCTTGGCGATTTTTATCTTCGCTCTAATGGTCAGTGGAGTGGCAATAGAAAGGCTCTTCATCGCGCAATAAAAAAATATAACCCGGATTTTGCGCAGAAATACGGCGACGCATTTGAAGCTGCATTCAAACAAAATAATTTTTTTCAGCTAGAAAGATTAGTAGGTAAAATTTTATTGCCATTTGGCGGGCGGTTAGTTGTTTCGGAAAAAGACTATGCATCCGATAAGGCTAATCAGCCAAAATCAAACACAGGAAAATAAAAAATGGAAATAGTCCGATTTGAAGATCGGTATGTGCGCAAAACCGAACATAACGGCGACTTGTATTTTGCTGTGGAAGATTTGGTCGCCGTTTTGACCGACAGCGTGAATCCGAAAGATTATATCAAAAAGATGCGTTCCCGCGACCCGGAATTATCCAAAGGGTGGGGACAAATTGTCACCCCCCTTTCATTACAGACTGCGGGCGGCCCGCAAAAAATAAACTGCGCGAATCTTGGAGGATGTTTTCGCATAATTCAATCCATCCCAAGCCCAAAGGCAGAGCCTATAAAACTCTGGCTGGCGCAAATGGGCTATGAACGGATTCAAGAGATTGAAAATCCAGAAATCGCCCAGGAACGAATGATGGAAATTTACAGGCGCAAAGGTTATGACGAAGCTTGGATTCATCGCAGAATACAAACGATTAAAAACCGCAAGGAACTGACCAACGAATGGGGCTTGCGCGGCGCTGTTGAAAAAGATTATGAATTCTTTACCGCGCTGATGTCGCGCTCTACTTTTGGAATCACGCCGATTCAGCATAAGGAAATTAAAAAACTTGGTCGTGAGAATCTGCGCGATAATATGACGGATATTGAGCTTGCGCTTGTAAATATCGGAGAATTGACAGCCAAAGAGCTGCATCGCGCCCGCGATACCAAAGGTCGTGCCGCATTGCGCAAAGATGTTTTGGAAGCCGGAACCATTGCAGGGAATACCAGACGACAGATTGAAAAGAAAACGGGTCGCGCCGTTATAAGCAAAGCAAGGCACACTGAGCAGAATTTGTTAAGCGATTCAAAGAAAAAAGACACATAGCAACCATAGAAATTCGGCACAAATAAAAAACGACCCGCAAAGCTTTTGTGCTTGCGGGTTTTGTTTTTTAACGCAAACTATTTTTTATTCTAATTAAATCATTCTACTAACACTAACCACTGACCACTAACCACTAACACTTGAAAACTCTTCCAGTGCTTTTTTCTGGGCGCGGGACAAACTCTTCGGAATTTCTGTCGCTATTTCCACAAACATATCCCCACCCGGCATTCCCTTGCCCTTTACGCGCAACCGCTCGCCCAGCTGAGTGCCAGCCGCGACTTTCACAGAGATCTGTTTATCGTCAATTGTTTCAACCACAATCTCGCCGCCCAATGCCAAGACCGCAAACGGCGCCACCGCACGCACAAACAAGTCATTCCCGCGACGCGCAAATCGCGAATCGGGACGCACGCGCACATCTATAAAGAAATCCCCTGGCTGGCCGTCAAAGGCCGCCGCCTCGCCCTGGCCAGCAACTCGCAAGCGCGCGCCGTCCTGAACGCCGGCCGGAATTTTTACTTCCAGGGTTCTATTTTTATAAACAACGCCGCTGCCATCGCAATCGCGGCATTTCTTTTTAATAATCCGGCCCAGGCCCTGGCATTCCGGGCATTGCGCTTCGGTATAAAACATTCCGCGCCGGGTGTGAACAACGCCCGTGCCGCGGCATTTTTCGCATACGGGCGCGGGTTTGCCGTCATCCGTGCCATTGCCGTTGCAGCGCTGGCATTTTATATTAGAGCTGAATCTGATCGTTTCCGTCTTGCCGAAATATGCTTCTTGCAAAGAAATACTGACCTCGTGCAACATATCGCGGCCGCGGGACGGCGCGGCCGATTCGTCATCGTCGCCAAAGCCGAATCCGCGCATAGCCTCTCGCAATATATCGTCCATATTCATACCATTGCCGCCCATATTGAACGAGAATCCGCCACCGAACGGGTTTCCATTAAACCCGCCGCCAAAAGGATTTCCGCCCGCGCCGGCAGATGCGCCATTGCCGCCGGCAAACGCTGCTTCGCCGTACCTATCATAAGCGGCGCGCTTTTGCGGGTCTTTTAATATGTCAAAAGCATTGTTTATGGCCTTGAATTTTTCTTCCGCGGCCTTGTCGCCGGGATTTTTGTCCGGGTGGTATTTCATAACCAGCTTGCGGTAAGCGGATTTAATGGCGGCTTCGTCGGCGTTTTTGGAAACACCCAAGATTTCATAAGGATTAGACATAGTTCGTATTCGCGGTTAGTGAAAATTGTATACTATATATAATAAAACGGGAAGAAAAATCAAGATGCTTGAAATTAAAAAAAAATTCCGCTAACCTAACCGCTATGGCAAAAGAAACATCATCTTATGACGCGTCGGATATCCAAGTACTGGAAGGGCTGGAACCCGTTCGCCTGCGTCCCGGAATGTATATCGGCGGCACAGACGAAAAGGCCTGGCACCACTTGCCCACCGAAATCCTGGACAACGCTATTGACGAAGCCGTCGCTGGCTTTGCAAAAAAGATAACCGTTAATTTGATTGATGCAAAAACCATAGAGATTTACGACGACGGCCGCGGCATTCCCGTCGGCGAACATCCAAAGTTTCCCGGAAAATCCGCTTTGGAAATTATTTTCACAACACTGCATTCCGGTGGAAAATTCAATAATAATGTGTATAAAACTTCCGGCGGTTTGCACGGCGTCGGCAGCGCGGTTGTAAATGCTCTGTCCGCGGAAACAGTCGTGACAGTCGCGCGGGACGGATATTTCTGGACCCAGAAATTCGCGCGGGGCAAGTCTTTGGGACCGATAGAACGCGGCTTGGAAACCAAAACCCACAGCACATCGGTGCGCTTTACCCTTGACGATCAGATTTTCGGGGCGGCCGCGGTTTTCAAGCCCGTAAAGATTTACAGATTGGCGCGGAGAAAGGCTTTCTTGTCCGCCGGGGTAAAGATAGAATGGTCCTGTAATCCTGAATTATTAACCGAAGATATGGGCGTTCCGAACTCTGCCGTGTTTTCATATCCGAACGGGGTCGCGGACTTTTTGGAATCGGAAACCGCGGGCAAGCCGCGGATTTTGCCGAAGATTTTCAGCGGCTTGGTTGATTTCCCGGACGATATGGGGCGCGCCGAATGGGCGATAACCTGGCTGACGGATGAAAACGGGGCGGCATCTGACGACGGATTTTTTTCCAGTTATTGCAATACTATCGCGACGGTGGACGGCGGTACGCACGAATCGGGCTTTCGCACCGCGATTACAAAGGGTCTAAAAAACTATGCGGAAAAGATAGGGAACAAAGCGGCGGCACAGATAATCGCCGAAGATGTCTTTGACAGCGCGGCGGCCCTGCTCTCGGTATTTTATAAAACGCCGCAGTTTCTGGGCCAGACCAAGGAAAAATTATCTAATCCTGAAATCGCAAGATATACGGAAAAAGCGGTTTCTGATCCGTGGGATATGTTTTTGGCCTCGGACCCGAAAACTGCGAATGCCTTGCTGGAATTTGTGATTAACCTTTCAAACGCGCGGATTAAAACAAAAGCGGTAAAGGATATAGCACGCAAAACGCCGACGAAACGGGCTAGAATGCCGTTAAAGCTGGCCGATTGCGCAAAGCACGGCATCGCTGGGACTGAATTGTTTATAGTAGAAGGGGAATCGGCGGGCGGCACGGCGAAACAAGCGCGTGATCGCGCGACCCAGGCGATTTATCCGTTGCGCGGGAAAATATTAAACGTCATTTCAAACAGCGACGAAAAATTCACGGCAAACAAGGAAGTCAATGATTTGATAGACATTATCGGCGCGGGCACGACAAAGGACTGGAACGAAGAAAAACTGCGCTATGAAAAGATTATAATTATGACCGACGCGGATGTGGACGGAAGTCATATTGCGTCGCTGCTGATGACTTATTTTTATCAGTGTATGCCGGGTCTGATCCACGGGGGGCATTTGTATCTGTCCTGCCCGCCGCTGTATAAATTGGCGATTGGATCCGAATCGGTATATGTGGATACGGACGAAGAATTGGAATCGCTGACCAATGGAAAGTACAAGGGGAAAAAGCTGGAAATCAGCCGGTTCAAAGGACTTGGGGAAATGATGCCAAGCCAGCTGAAAGATACGACGATGTCGCCGAAAACGCGGCGTCTGATACGGGTTGAATTGCCGCCAAAAACCGAAGACGGAATGGAAGATACAGCGAAAACGAAAACATTGGTAGAAGAATTGATGGGGAAAAAGCCTGAATTTCGGTTTCGGTTTATAACGAACCACGCGAAATTTGTGAAAGATCTTGACATATAATTGTCATACCAAAGAGCCCGTATGCGCGCGAGCAAAGCGAAGCGCAGTCATAGGGCGAGCACGGAATTGTAAAAGACCTTGACATATAATTTGTAAAAAGCGCCCGATTGGGCGCTTTTTTTTATACAACAAAACCAAACACAGCCACAGCAAGCGCCAAAACCAATCCCGCGCCTAGCAGGGCCAGCGCCAGCTTTTTCGGGCTCATCTGCATTTTTGATTCGGTGCCGTTTATCAATCTTTGGATATTATCTTTATGCCGCCAAAGGCAAATCGCCGCTATTGCCATAAATGCAAATCCCATCGGCGCACTGATAGCAAATCCCAAAAACGCCAAAACCAAGAATCCGACAATCGCGCCGGCGGACGAATATCCGGTGCTAATCGCCACCAGCAGCCATTCCAGACCGATGACGCAAAATGAAATCGGACTGACAGCCAATACTGTGCCGAACATAGACGAATTGCCTTTGCCGCCTTTGAACCCCAGCCATACCGGATAGCAATGTCCGACGATTGCGACAAATCCGCACCAGGCGCCAAATGCCGGGGATATGAAATACGCGCCGATTGCGACTGCGGCGGCGGATTTTGCCATATCCAGAATCCAGGTTGCGATAAAAGCGGACAGTCCGCCGACGCGCGCTACATTGGTGGCACCGGTGCTGCCGCTGGAAACTTTGCGAATATCGCCCTTGCCCATTGCGCGCACCAGCAGAAATCCGACAGGAATGCTGCCCAGTAAATAGGATATTATAAATAAAATTGCATAAATCATTTGCTTTTCCTTTTTTATTTGTATAGAATACTGAAAAATTTGGTGAAAATAAAGGACAAAAAGTGGCAAATCATAAATCTGCAAAGAAACGGGTCTTGGTAAACGCAAAGAAGAACGCGGTGAATACCGCGCGGAAATCCGCGGTTAAAACCACGGTCAAAAAAGCATTAAAGGCAATTGATGCCGGCGATAAAGCCGTGGCGGTTGTCGCTGTACGAAATGCGGAATCAAAATTGATGAAAGCGGCGTGTAAGGTTATGCCGAAAAAACGCGCTTCCCGCAAAGTATCCCGCCTTACTAAAAAGGTTGCAAAAATCGCATAGTAAAAGATGTGATGAAAAGATACGAAAGGCCGCGGGGATAAACCCCGCGGTTTTTAATTTAGATAAAGCTGGGGAGCAAAAATGTCGGACATAAAAATAAATTTACAAATGCGATGTTATTGCGGATTTCTGCAAGCAATAGACAATAACCCGAAAGACACTGTTGCCCGAATGCAAAGCTATCGCCAATTTTTAACCAACAAAACAAAATTAATGAGCAAAGAAACACAAAATGAACGACAAAAATTCAAATGAACTTTTATCCCTGGATTATAATCCGGACATCAGACCCTGGGCGCAGATCACGGCTGACTATGCGGCGGCGTTGAAAAAACAGCCGGCATTTTCGGTGAACTATGTCCCGGCGCCAAAAAATCCGTTTGTTGAGATTGTTGCAAAGGATTTCAAAACCACCGGCCACGGCGGGCGCTAAGAATAAAGCATTTTTGCTCTGTAAACAATTTATGCTTGGAAATTAAACACGGTTCGTCATTGCAAGAAGCTTGCACGGTCAAAGGAGTAGCAGACTTTAAGGCAATCCAGATAAAAAAGTGTCCAATATATTGGACACTTTTTTCTGGTAATTTTTTTACGCCCCGATAGAACATTTTAGTTATAGTTATCTTGAAATTAAACTCGGAGCGTCATTGCGAAGCGGCGCATAACGCGCAGCGTGCAGCGCCAACGAAGCAATCCAGATAAAAATAAGTGCGCCCGCTTTGCGGGCGCTGCTTTATTATACTGGATTGCCGCGCCGCTTGCGCGGCTCGCAATGACGCATCGTGTTTAATATCCAAACGCTAATTTAATTTCACGCAAGTGTAAGGAATATATCTTTTAGACCAAATAAAAAACAGCGCCTTAATAATCCTTGTCTATAAATGTTTTTATTATTTGGGCATTCTCTGCGGCTGTAAAATTCGTCTTGCCCTGCTTTAATTCTTCCTGCAACTTGTTGTATTTTTCAGAAGTCTGCTTGTCTGTAAAAATCGGATCATATTTTGCATTTTTCACCGCTTTCTTGAATTTTACCAACTTGTCCGCAATGACTGTCCCGGATGTTTTCCCAATCGCGCCCAAATCTTTTTTCGTTTGTTCAATAATATATTCTTTTGAAAATAAAAATTGAATATAAGCGTTCATAACAATATTGCCCATATTGAAATTTTTGTATATATCATTGCGCTTTTGCGACAAATCGCGGACTTTTTTTGAAACCTCGCTATTCCATCCTTTTTCCAATTCCGCGTCGTGATCTTTTGCAATTTGATGCGCTTTTTTATATGAAAAAACCAAGGTATCAATGGCGCGCGAATCCATAGGAGCTTTGTTCAGAGAATAATCCGGATGTTTTTCCTGTTCTTTTTTTACAGCATCAAGCAAAGACTCTTTTTGCGCCGTTTTCATAATTCGTTCTGTTGTTTTATTTAATTCATTTATTGAAATATGCGTAAGAAACCCATTGTCCGCATTAAAATCACGATTGCTGAATCCGTGCAGTTCATCAAAATAAACGAAAATAGCGGCATTGTCTTCGTCATATTCGCCGCGTCCAACACCCGGGACCGCGTGATATACCAATTTTCGCCCATCATATTCGGATTTATCAATTCCGAAATGAACGCCTTTTGGCGCGAATTTATTCAGTTTTTCCAAATCTGCTTTTAATAAAGATTGCATTTTTATATCCGTTTATAATTTCGTATTAGTTGTCCAATTAGTTGTCCAATATATTGGACAAAGTTTGGGATTTCAAACCGAACTTGTTCGTACAGCTACCCCCATACCGAAGGACTGGCTGCCTTGGTCCGGGGGAATTAAGACCGAACTTATTCGGGCAGCTACCCCGTAAACGGTCTTGGTGAGGTGCCTTTGTTCCAAAGGCACTGTAATAAAGGCGACTTTGGGACAAAGTCGCCCCACCATCCCGGGGTTCTTCCCCCTCGCTTCGCAAAGAGGAATTTATACCGAATTTATTACCGCCATTCATCCGACTGAAATCGCGAAGCGATTTCTAATCCGCGCGTCAGCGCGGACCGAAAGGCAAAACGAACTAATTAAGCGGGGCGCCCCAATGCTGCTGTATCGCCCTCTCCGCATCCATCGGGCTGACCAACACCTGCGGAGTCAGAATCACGACCAGGGTATCCCGCTGGCTTTCCGTTTCGCGCGAGCCGCCAAGCGCGATAAAGTCCGGACTGCCTATTCCATAGCGCGTATCATTATTAGTCTGCTTTTCAAAGCCCGACACGACCAGCATTTGGCCGGATTCCATAATTACTTCCTGCATAAAGCTGCGTTCTTCCACCTCTGGCATTTGTATCGTAACGCCGGCGGTAGCGGCCGATGCGCCAATCGTTTGGGTATTCATTTTTATCAATTCACGCACGGACATTTTGAACAGCAATAATATTTTCCCATTTTCCAAAACATTCGGCAATAACTGCATTGAAAATCCGGTTTCCAAATCTTCTTGGTCAACGGTAGAACTTTCAACCGTGGTCAGATAATTGCGCGATTCAAACCGCTTTATATAACCCATAGTCCGCGTGTTGGATACCGGCGCTATGCGGTTGTTGCGCGTGGTAACGCCTACATTTGTAACCAATGAAACCTTGCCCTGTTTTGCCAAAGCCTCTATCAAAGCCGTGCTGCCCGCGACGCCGGACAAAGCCCCGTTTTTAATTTGATCCGCGCTGTATGCGCCGCTGGCCACATTGCCGGCCGCGTCCAAATGCGTGGCGCCGGTTATTGCGGACACCGAATTTGACAGGACGGCGATGTTCATAGAGCTTGCGTCCTGGGCCGCCAATTGATTTCCGCGGTTTGCGACTATGTTCAATCCGGAAGCGGAATTAATCGCCGCCGCCAGATTCAGGCCGAATGCGGATCCGTTGCTGATAGAAACTTGCAAGACCTTTACATCAATCGTTACCAATTGCGACAGGCGCTTGTTCTGCTTTTCAATATATTCGGCAACGCGCGTTTGCACGGACGGCGGCGCGGTCAGGGTTATCGTTCCCAAAGAGCGCGACACAGTAAAGCCCGCATTCTCTGTCTTTCCGATAATAGAGGCTATGCTTTTTTCAACCTCTTCCCACTCTTTCATAGTGGATTCCAGCGCGACGTGATTTCCGTCGTCCGTCTGGATGCGCGATTGGTACGAAACATCGGTGCCCAAAGCGTGCAAGGTAAAAGTCTTGGTTTCCGTTTCATAAAAAACTATGGACGATTTGTCATAATACCAAAGCAAGTCCAGATCGGTGGACACCTGGGACAGCAGGCCCGAAAGCTTTCCCGTATATGCGACATTCATAGTCTTTTTTAATTTTTCGCCGTTTATCTGGCTGTCTATTTTCACCGGGATTCCCGTGACGGAATGAATATTGTTGGCCAGGACTTGCAGAGAAACCGGCTCGTTCATCAAAATGGTAATGCCCGCGTCGGATTCAAATTCTGACGGCAGCTTGTTTTTATGTTCCAGAACCGTGGATTTATTCCCCAGCCATACGCCCTCGCTAAGCGACACTGTGTCGCCGCTGGCGACTTTTGCGCGCGGATTCTTTGCCATTT
>JAIRZE010000045.1 GCA_031267375.1 Rickettsiales bacterium
CCGATAAAAACAGATTTGAATCAAACGCCAAAAGTGTTTCTGGCGTCTTTTGGTGATTCCAGAATGAAAAATTCCGCCGCCCGCTTGATCTCGCAAGCCGCGGCAATTGACTGTTTTGATGAAATTTATGTAATGGACGAAAGAAATTTGACGCCTGAATTTTATGATAAGTTCAAGGACAGATTATCCATTCATTCGCGCGGATTCGGATACTGGTGCTGGAAGCCGCAGGCAATAAAACAAGTTATGGATATAATGAACGACGGCGATATATTATTGTTCTGCGATATTGGATGTCATTTGAATGAGGCGCGGCGAAATGAAATGCTGAATTTGATTGAAAGGGCGAGAAATTCAAGTTCTGGAATATTGGCATTTTCATTTTCGCCGGATTATACGGACGGGCATTGGTCCAAGGGGGACTTGCTGGATTATTTCGGCGTCCGTGGCAGAGCGGATATAACGGCCAATCCGCAATTGGTTGGTGGCGTATTTTTCTTGCGAAAAAATCAATTGGTTGTGAATATGCTGAATGAATGGTTAAAAGTATTCAATGATAATTTCAGTTTGTCTGACGATACGCCGTCCGTATCAAAAAATCTTGACGGCTTTGTGGAAAACAGGCACGATCAATCAATTTTTTCAATTCTGGCAAAGTTAAACAAAGCGGATATAATTGCAGAAGATCATTTTTTGAATTATACAAAAATGTCAGAGTCTGACTGGGAAAAACTCTCTTTTCCAATTCAGGCAAGACGCGATAAAAATTGAATACTGCTTCGCAGGTTCAGGCCTGCGGCGCAGTGGATCCCGGCCTTTGCCGGGATGACGATTTACTTCGTAAATCGTTTTGGTTATTATGGAACAGGTGGAAATTTTCCACCGGTTTATTCCCCGCTCTCTCTCAGTTTTGCCTTGATTTCGGACAATTGCGTGCTGCATTCCCTTATCTGTTCATTAAAATCTGCCGCCGCCAAATCCGCCGCGTACTTTATAGAATTCGCAAATGCCAGCGCGTCGCTGTTCCCGTGCGTTTTCACAGAAAATCCGTTCAGTCCCAAAAACACCGCACCGGCATAAGACCGCGGATCAATCTTGTTCTTTAATCTTTTGAACACGTGGATCAAGAAAAACGCCCCGATTATTGCCAGCGCCGATTTCTTGAAATTTTCCATAACCACACGCTTTACCAATTTCGCCGTCCCTTCCACCGTTTTCAAGACTATGTTCCCAGTAAAGCCGTCCGTCACCACGACTTGGACATTGCCGCCGCCGATATCATTCCCCTCTATAAAACCGATATATTCATAAGGCAATTTATCGCTGTGCTCTTTCAGCAGCTTGTTCAATTGTTGCAGGGATTCCTGGCCTTTTTGTTCTTCTTCGCCGATGTTCAAAATTCCGACCTTTGGCCGCGGCATATTTCCAATCTTGTCCGCATAAACCGCGCCCATAATCGCAAAGTCAAACAGATCCGTCGCATCGCACTGCACATTCGCGCCCAGATCCAGCATAACGACGCGCTGGTCCCCGCCGCCGCTGGGCAGCATACTGGTAATCGCGGGCCGCGATATTCCGTCAACCGTTTTCAGCGCCAATTTTGACAAGGCCATTAACACGCCTGTATTTCCGGCGGAAACAATAGCGCAAGAGCGGCCTTCGCGGACATCTTTTATCGCCATATACATAGAAGTATCCTGGGCGTGGCGGACGACATCGCGGACTTTGTCCGTAGACTTTATCTTGTCAGGGGAATGTATAATTTCGGAATTTCGCGCGACGCGCGGGTATTTTTTCAGCATCGGGCGCAAAATCGCCTCGTCCCCGAATACGCGAAACAGAACGGAATCATCGCCGTTCTGGAATAAAAACTGATTCATACCGCCCAAGACAGCTTTGGGGGCTTTATCGCCCCCCATTGCGTCTATCGCGATAATTTTTTTCAAGCTCACAGTTGTCAGCTTTATTTTGTTCCGCAGGCCGGGCAAATGTGATGCGGGCGTTTCTTTTCGCCGCATTTTTTGCAAGTGGAAGCCGGCATTACAGGTAATGCGTCGTGTGCGCGGCGTTGCTTGCTGCGCGCTGCGCTGGTTTTTTTCTTTGGCACTGCCATAATTGAATCCTTTTGTTTTCGGGTGCTTATTTTAACCGTTTTTAGGCAATTTGCAAGAAGAAAAGTGGTTAGTGGTCAGTGGTCAGTGGTCAGCATATGATTCTTGTTGTAAAACTATTGACCACTAATCGCTTTTTTACGAAGCCGATTTATGATATAATTCAAATTATGAAAATATGCCCGGTTGCTCTTTTTGCCGCTTTTTTCGCGCCTTTTGCCGCATTTGCCGCGCGCGAAGGTACCCCAACTTATTATCAAAGCGCTGGTCAGGCAAATGCTAATCAGGCGAATTATGGTGCTTATCAGCAGCAAGGCTATACCAAATATGTCGGGCAATCCGGTCAAAAGCAAATCGTAGGCTCTAACAGCTATTCCTATACCGTGCCCCGGCCAGAAGTGCCGCAAAACATAGACGGCGGCATTATGACCCCAAACGGCATTGCTATGCCGCAATCGGAAGAGTCTAAATTCGTCGCTTCTGCCGGATTTACCCGGCGTTTTGCGGATTTCAAGTTTGAAACGGGCGTCAATTCCATTCTGGAATGGGACGATATGATTTTTAACGAAATCAGCGTCGGCGGCCAGTATAATTTCCAAGTAAAAAACTATGACTTGTTCGCGTACGGCGAATATTCTATGGGCAGTTTGTCGCACGGCGGTATGTCTATGGACTATGATTTGAAGCCTTATGACGAAAAGTATCCGGAATATGGTATTTTTACCATTTCTATGGGCGATTTATCGGGCTCTACCGATCATCTGCGCTTGGGGTTTGGCGCAAAGCATATTTGGGACTTGGCCGGCTGGAAACTGTCGCCGTCAATCGGATATGAAATCTTTCATCATAATTTGGAAATGAGCAATCATATTTATCCGAATCCCGGAATTTATCTGCCGCTGCTGGATATGAACGGCAACTATCTTTTCGGCGATGAAGAGGGCAGATATTACTCTATTCCGCAAGGATCTGCTCCGCCGGAAGGACTTTATCAGGTTTGTATGTCGCCGGAAGATATAAAGCTGGTCACGGGCGTGCAATGCGACGCGAACGGGATGAACTGCACTATTTTGACCGGGGATTATCCGGGATCCGCTGGTGGCCTTTCCCCTTGGGGCGTTTATGATGATCAATGCGTTATTATCGGCGGCGACGGTCCTATTGTGGTTCCGGGCACTACTCATATTTACAACACCACTTGGTCTGGAATTTATTTCGGCTTGGAAATGGAAAAGCAGATGACATTAAAGGACAAGCTGCGCTTTTATGTTCAGGTCGGAATGCCAAATTATTCCAGCGAAGGGATATGGCCGAATCGCACGGACTGGCAGCAGAACCCCAGTTTTATTGACGAAGGAAACAACGGCTCGCTTTCATATCGCGCGGAAATGGAATACGATTATAAAATATCGGATCGTATGCAATTGGCTTTGAAAGTAGACACGGATTATTTCTATGTAGGAAAGATAGGCGGAGAATTGTATGTCGCCAGTTATACCGATTACGCGCTGGATCAGGATGGTTATTATATAGACGCAAACCAGGACGGAATTCCGGACCTGATAACTGTTCCCGCGCATACAGAGAAAATCCGCGATTCATTGAAAAGCGCGGTGTGGCAGTCTTTCGGCCTGCACCTGGGAATCAAATATGCGTTCTGACGCGTTGCGTCAGAGAGTAGAGAGTATAGAGTAGAGAGTAAAAAGTGATAAACAAATGAAAATTAAAATTTTATTTTCAGCGGCTCTACTCTCTACTCTCTACTCTTTACTCTCGCTTTCCGCGCACGCGGAAAGCGGTAATTTTGACTTGGACCGCTGGTATGGTATTCTGAATGATATTCAGGCAAAAGCGATAGAACAGGGCATTTCCAATCATACAATCAACGAAGTAATTCAGCCGTCTGTTTTTATCCCCAGCATTATAAAAAAAGACCGGAATCAATCCGAATTCAAGCTGAACCTGTCCGAATATTTGAAGCGGACCGTCAATGCGGACCGCATTGCCCAGGGGCGCAAAATGCGCGTGAAATATCCGACCTTGCTGGGAAAGACAGAAACAAAATACGGCGTTCCGCGCAATGTGATTCTGGCATTTTGGGGGATGGAATCCAATTTTGGAAATTTCAAGGCCCAATATAAATTATCCGATGCGTTTCTGACATTGATTTATGACGGGCGGCGTGAAACTTTTTTCACAAAGCAATTGTTTGCTTTGATGAAAATCGCGGACAAATCGCGTTTAGAGATAGGCGGAATCGGCGGCAGCTGGGCCGGCGCTATGGGGCACTTTCAATTTATCCCGACGACTTTGGAGCAATATGGCGCGGACGGAAACGGCGACGGCAAGATTGACATAATAAATAATATTTCTGACGCTATGTTTTCGGCCGGAAATTACCTGAATAAATTGGGCTGGGCAACGAATGAAAAGATAGTCGCGGCGGTGCATCTTCCTGCGGATTTTGATGCCAGCCTGTGCGAAGGCAAGACAAAGAAAACCTTGGCGGAATGGGCAGCGGATGGGATAGATGTGCCGGCCGGAGATGAAACGGTCGGGATAGTGTGCGATGCATCAGCCATCAGCCATCAGCCATCAGCCGACAGTCAAACAGACTATGGGCTGACGGCTGTGGGCTATTTGACCTATCCTAATTTTTACCGGATAAAGAAATGGAATAATTCCAACTGGTACGCCGTTGCGATCGCGCTGTTAAGCGAAGGACTAAGGACAAAGGACTAAGGACAAAAGGACAGATGGACAGGCGATAAACGAAATGTCCATTTGCCCTTCTGTCCTTTTGTCCTTTTCCTTCTTGCATAGGCTTATTTTCTTTGATAAGATTTCCGCATCTATATAAAGGATTCATTTATGGCTATCAAGCTGCGCGACTATGAAGTCCGCCTGACCCGCACCAAGGAAGAGCGAAAGCAGGTGCGTCAACTGCGATACCGCGTCTTCGTAGAGGAAGAGGGTATGCAGGTTGGCGAAGAACAAAAAATACTCTGCGAAGAATATGACGCCTATGACCGCTTCGCGGACTATATGGGCGTTTTCCACGGCGACAAATTGGTTGGGACTTACCGCATCATAGATCGCGACGCCGCCGAAAAAATGGACGGATTCTACACTGAAACCGAATTTGATATTGCAAAGCTGAAAAATGTAAAGGGCAATATTGCGGAAATGTCCCGCGCCTGCATTGAAAAAGAATACCGCGAAAACGGTTTGGTTATGCCTATGCTTTGGATGGGGCTGGGCGAATATATTCAAAAAAACAAGATAAAGCTGCTGTTCGGAATCGCCAGCTGGGTCGGGACCAAGCCCGCAGAGTCGGCCCAGGCCATATCTTATCTTTATTACAATCATTTGTCGCCGATGTCATTGCGCGCCAGCGTAGCGGTGGAAAATCTGGAAGAATCCATCAATCCAAAGCTGACGCGTATGAAAATTCTGCCGAAAGAATTCGTGAACAAAGACGACGCGTACAAGCAAATGATGCCCCTTATAAAGGGCTATTTGCGCCTGGGCGCGACTTTTGGAAAAGGCGTTTTCATTTCCAACCGCGACAATTCTTATGAAGTCTTTGTTTGTATGCTGACCCGCGACATCAGCAAGGCTTATCAGAAAAGATTCACCGGCGACGAAAACGCGTTTGAAAATCTGGGGCTGGAAGACGGCGCTATGAAAAAATTCGGAAAGATTATGATGTTCCCGTTCGTCGGGCCTTTCAAGGTAGTATTGGCGATTACCAAATTCTTTTTGAAAGAAGACGCGGACGATGCCGAATTGGTAGAGGAAGAAAAAGAATGAATATCATCCGGACTGTTTTTGCCTGTGTAAAATTCGCTCTGTTCTGGGTGGCGGTTATCGCAAGCGTGCCGGGATTCATAATCTTGCCGCGCGGCCGTATTTCAATCTGGTACGCAGGCAAAATTTTCTGGCCCGCATTAATGGGAATCACAGGCGTGCGAGCGAAAGTAAACGGAGAACTGGCGTCCGGGCGCCCTTTATTGTTGGTCAGCAATCATATTTCAGTTTTTGAGTTTGCTACATTTCCTATGGCGGGCCTGGGCAGTTTTTTCGGCAAGGCGGAAATTGAAAAATATCCGCTGGTCGGCTGGGTCGCAAAAAAAATCGGAGTAATATTCATAGACCGCAACCCGCGCAAGGCCGCGGCCGTGACTCAGCAGATTCAAAATGTTATGTCGCAGGTGAAATATCCTATGACTATTTTTCCCGAAGGAACGACCAGCAACGGCAATTTTATTTATCCGTTCAAAAGCAGTATGTTTGATATTCTGAACGCGCTGCCGGATATGACGGTCCAGCCGGTTGCTATGGTTTATAAATACAGAAATGGCAAGCAGATTCCGCCTCGGATTATGGCGAATGATTTTTCGCTGCCCAACCTGAAACTTTTGAAAAAGTATAATGAAGATTTTGAAAAGGAAGAAATTATCCCGGCAAAAGATCACAGTCCGTTCGGCCTGGTGTTTAATGTGATGAAGCAGGGCGGAATTTTGGTAGAGATTAACTTGCTGCCGCCGCCCTCCTTCGCCAAGGCTTCGGACGGCACGCCGCTTGGCGGTATGGATAGAAAGCAAATAGCAGGCCACCTGCACAAAATAATTTCAGATAAATTTTATGAATTAAGGAATAAAAATGAATATTAAAAATTTATGCGCGCGCAGGCTGGTTGGGGATGTCGCCGGCGCAAGCACGCACGGCCACAAAATCGCTATAAAGGGCGGATACATACATCAAACTCTTGGCGGAATTTATACTCTGTCGCCGCTGGGCTGTCGCGTTCAGGCGAATATTGAAAGAATTATCCGCGAAGAAATGAATGCCATTGACGGCCAGGAAATAAAAATGCCGGTGGTCAGCGGCGCCAATCTTTGGAAAGAATCAGGCCGCTATGACACGGTTGATGTTCTTGCTAAATTCAAAGGCCGCAGCGATATTGATTATGTACTGAATCCGACTCACGAAGAAGTGGTGGTGGATTTTGTAAAAAGCGTTTTGGAAACATATCGTCAGATGCCATTTATGGTCTATCAGATCCAGACGAAATTCCGTGATGAGTTGCGCGCACGCGCGGGGCTTATCCGCACTCGCGAATTTATGATGAAGGACGGATATTCATTTCACGAAACGCAAGCAGATTTGGAAGACTATTATCAGCGTTGCTATGACGCGTATCATAAAATCTTCAAGCGCTGTGGATTGAAAAATGTTGTCGCGGTCGCTTCCGCTACTGGTGATATGGGCGGCGATCGCGCTGATGAGTTCCAGCTGATTCATCCCAACGGCGAAGATACTATTTATATCTGCGACAAATGTGGATTTGCTGCTAATAAGGAAGTGGCCGCCGATGGAGTTTGCCCGAAATGCGGCGCGAAGATGCGTGAAGAGCGCGGGATAGAGGTTGGAAATATTTTCCAGCTGGGGACCAAGTATTCCAAGTCTATGAATCTGACCTATGCGGCTGCGGACGGAACGCAAAAGAATCCGATTATGGGCTGCTATGGGATTGGGGTTGGTCGGACCTGGGCGACGATTTTGGAAGAAAGCGCGGACGACAAAGGGCCGATATGGAATATTGAAACAGCTCCGTTTGCGGTGGAAGTAATCGGCTTGCCCGGCGGATTTGATCTGGCGCAGCAGGTTTATGAAGACTTGCGTAGCGCCGGCATAGAAGTTTTGCTGGATAACCGCGATGTGCGCGCTGGTGAAAAATTTGCGGATGCGGATTTGATAGCAGCGCCGATACGATTGATTGTTTCTGAAAAAACATTGGCCGGGAATTTTATAGAGGTTAAATACCGGGCGAATAAAGATACCAGCAGAATGAAAGATAAATTCGGCATTGCGCCGGAAGATTATCTGCAAGAAGTGGTAGAAGCAATAATGAAGTTGAAATATTAAGGAAACGCGCCAACGGCGCGTTTTTTTATTAGCAATTATCAATGAGCAATTAGCAATTTGTGGAATAAAAGCTCGGTGGTACACCTGCCCCCATTTATGGGGGCGGGATAGAGTTGGCTTGGTGGGGTGCCTTTAAACGAACGGCACCTTTTAAGCGACTTTCGTAGAACGTCGCTCCACCTGGCAACTCTTGGGTGGGGGCTTCTTGGTGCTCTAAAACACCCACCACCCAAGATTTCGTAGAGTTCGCTGCGCTCACTAACGAAATCTATCCCGCCCCCGCAAGCAGGGGCAGGTGTTCCCACCGAGCCTTATTTTCCTATCCCGTTAGAATCCCAAATTCTTGCCCACGCGCCCAATCCCAAACCACAAAAAACGCTGTACCCCGCATAAAGCTAAAAAAAAAAAAAAAAAAAAAAAAAAAAAAAAAAAATAACATCAT
>JAIRZE010000048.1 GCA_031267375.1 Rickettsiales bacterium
CGGCGGGGCATTTCGGGCGCCTGGCATTTGCGATGTGCAGCAATCCGGGAAAGATTATGATACGGCCCGCAAAGAATGATTTTATAATCAGCGGGACTTAACCTTTTTTTCTTTTGCCCACATTTCTTCAAACTCGCGGTTTCGCGCCAAGCCGCGCAAGTGGGAAAACTTTGCAAAAATGGGATCCGTATCCCAAAGTTCAAAAACTGATTTTCTGGCAACCCGTTCCAGTTTTGCGATATCGCTTTTGTTGCGGTCAAAAAAGGCGTCGCCGATCAGCAGGCGGATAATAGTATCCGGATCCAGTTCCTTGTTCAATAAATCGCGAGCCCATTCCGCGACTTGCAAGCGCGAATCGCTGCCGATTGTAAAGTGTCCGGCCACGCGTTTGGAACCGGCCAGCATCAGCATCCACGAATAAAAGCCTCGGTCAAACCCGGTTAAAAGAAAACAGAAAACAGCGCAGCGGAACTTTTTCACACACAGACTATACCACTTCCGTAACCGCGCGCAAGGCCCCATCGCGCGATAATTGCACAACCCGCAATTTATTCTTCATTTCCGCTATCAGCTCTCCGCGGTCATACGCTGGCTGAGTATGCAAAATCCGGTCCGCAAACGCCGCATATGCTGCCTCTGCGCTTTCCGCGTGAATGGTGGTATAGAAATGATCGTGGCCCGTGCCCATCATTTCCCACAAGACGGATGCATTATCCGTAGAAATTTCCCCGCCGATAATGACATCCGGCGTCATACGAACAACCAAGTCCAGCAGCCGCGCGTAATTAAAGTCGTTGTTTTGTTCGGTCCGGGACAAGACGAAATGAACTCTGTTTTTTTGCGGCACGCGGATTTCCCGCGCGTCTTCCACCGTGATGACGCGCGAATTCTGGTCAATCAGGGTCAAGATATGATTCAAAAAAGTAGTCTTTCCCGTCGCGGTCGCGCCGGAAATTAAAATAGGACTTCCGTCGTTTATCGCGCTCATCAAGCGGTCATACGGATCGTCGGGCTTGTCTTTGCTGCGCGGCTTTACGGACAGCAGCTTCTCGCCGTGTTTAAGGTGATAGTTTTCAAAGCTGGTGGACGATGCGCCGCTGCCGCGAATATTCAGCGCGACGCCGCCCGTAATGTCGCGATCGTCATACATAACATTCGGGCCGGCAATTGCGCTGAAACGATGATTGCCGGGCAAGGTGGCGTATACGACGGGCATACCGCGAATCGGGTCAAAGGGCCGCTCGTACACATTTGCCACGGTGTGGATCAAGTCCACCAGGTATTGCTTGGAAAGCTTGTCGGAATTATAAGCAACCCAAGGCACTCTGGCGCCGTGCAAGCGCATCCACACCTGGCCCTGGTGATTAATGGCGATTTCTTCAACAAAACTGGGAAGATAAAATTCTTCCAGCGGTTTCAATAAAGAGTCAAGAACGATATCAGACATTTTTGCTCCGCAAAAATAATGAATAATGAACAATGAGCAGTTAACAATGCCATTGAAACATAAGTTGATTTTATCACAAATTGGCACTTGAAGCAATTTGCAAAAATTGATAAAATAAATCAAAAGGTATGTATTATGAAAAAACTTTCATTGCTCATTGTTCATTGTTCATTGTTCATTGTTTTGGGCTGCGCCCAAAACAGGGACGCACCGTATAATGAAAAGGATTTTGCGCGCGGCGGCGCGGACGCTCCGATGTATAACGAGCGCACGGATACTTTTATGCAGGCGGATAATCAGTACGCCAATGTTGATTCTTACAAGCCAAAGACTGCGGAAGAAAAAGAAGCCAATCAAAACAAATGGAATTCCTCGCGTATGGAAACCAGGTGGCAGGAATATAAGGGGGCTATGATCCGCGTGCAAATATTGCTGGGCAATATGGATATGCGCGAAATGCGGCTGAGAATGATGCAGAACGCGGACGGAATGGATATAGACGGCGACGCGCGCAAAATCTTGGCAAAGGTCGCGGATTTTGAGATGAAGCGCGTCTGCGGCAGAAACGCAGACAGCGTGGTCGTAGTTTATGACAAGCCCAGCTTTGACGCGATGCGCCCTACCCCGTACTTTGATTACAGGATAGAGGCCGAAGGGGCGACAATGCGCGAATACGGCTTTCGCTGCGTGTACAGGGATTAAGCTTGGCGTGGTGGGTGGGGTGCCTTTGTCCAAAAGGCACCTGCAATAATGGCGACCTTGGGACAAGGTCGCCCCACCATAGCAGCTCGTGGGTGGGGGCTTGCCTTGGGAATAATAAAAAAAAGGATATCCTATGACAGACAACGAAAAATTAGACAAATGGTATGCCGCAGAAAAACAAAAGATAGAAAAGAAACATTTCAATCCCGCTACCAAGAAACCGTATAATCAGGAAGCTTATAACAGTGCGATAGAGCAACTTGAAAGAAATATGCTTGCAAGGGAAAAGAGCAATAACGATATTACCCGTCAAACCCATTGGTGGGGCGGCAAGCAAGAGCATTAATAAACTCGGTGCGCACACCTGCCCCCGTTTTCGGGGGCGGGATAGAGTTGGCTTATGAGTCTCGCCGTAGCAAAGCGAAGGCGGACGAGTTAGCAACTCTTGGGTGGGGGCTTCTGGCGCTCCATAAGCCCCCACCCAAGTTTTTCTAAATTCGCTGCGCTCATCAAGAAAAACTATCCCGCCCCCGTAAACGGGGGCAGGTGTGCGCACCGCGCTTAACAAAAAAATTAACAAACACTTAAAACAAAAAAGGAAGAAAAATGAAAATGAAAAAAATTATGCCGATATTTGCAATCTGCGGAGCCTTGTTCCTGACTGCGTGCGATAAAGCCGCGAAAAACGGGGATACTGTAAAAATTGATTTTGCGGGATATTTGAACGGGGAACAGTTTGCGGGCGGCACGGGCCAAGCGGATTTGAAATTGGGCAGCGGGCAATTCGTTCCCGGATTTGAAGAACAATTGGTCGGCGCGAAAAAAGGCGAAGAACGCGAAGTAAAAATTACTTTTCCAGAGCAATATGTTCCAGGCCTGGCCGGAAAAGATGTGATATTCAAAGTCAAGGTTTTGGAAATAAAATAATAGTTATGAAAATGATGATTGCACAATCCGCCAACCCGGCGGATTTTGTTTATAGCCCAAACACCAAGAATACATTGACAAATATTTGAATAAAAATCATATTTTTGTACTATTTGTCATTTAATTTTCCCGGATTTCCGCGAAATTTGCACTCTTGCCGCCCATAAAAATCCGTGAAACACCCGAAAATATAAAGTATTTGACAAATATTTGTATAACTTGTAAGATGTGCGAAATATTTGGCAGCGCCTTTGGAAAAGTATCCAAACTGCCTAAAAACCGGCATATTTCGGCCGAAAACAATGGGGAGCAACTGACTTTATGGCGGAATTTCAAGGATCTTTTTGGAAACCGGAAAAACAGGTAAAGGTTGAATACCTGGATGTTTTGGACGAAAACGGCTTGAAAACCGGCGAAATGATAGACAGAAAACTGGTGCATCAAAAAGGGCTTTGGCATCGCGCGCTTTGCGTTGCCGCGGTTAAGTTTGACAGGGTTGACGGCTGGAAAGTACTGATGCAGCGGCGCGCCTTGAACAAGGATAAATTTCCCGGAATGTGGGATTTGACATTAGCCGCCCACGTGGTTGCGAAAGAATTTTCCGTAACTTCGGCCGCTCGCGAATTCAAAGAAGAAGTAAATTTTATTTTGCCGTTCAAAGTTTCGCTGTCTGACTTTATGCCATTGTTTTCGTTTCGCGATATGCGCGAGATTCCTAATAAAGACGGCACGGTTATGATAGAAAACCAGCACTATGACTTTTTCATTATGAACAAGAAAATAGATATGGGAAAGATAGAGTTCAACGACGGCGAGGTTATGGACATAGGCTGGAAAACCTATGATGATATAAAAGAATTTTACGAGCAAGACATACTGCACCCGCGGACTCAGTGGGTTGACCCATTATTTGAATTTCTTGCCACTGGATTTTTGCAATAGATCCCAGTTTGGTTATTTAGTAAAGAAAGTATTTTTTTGAAATAAAATAAAGCTCGGTCTAAATTCCCCTTCCCACAGGGAAGGGGTGGCATCACGGCGGAGCCCGCAGGGCGGAGACGGATGACGGGGTAGGGGTAATAAAGGATATATTGTTGTATTATTGTACTACTACATTAATACAATTATATCGTGATATAACGATATAATGATGGGTGCTTTTAGACCCCTACCCCGGCCACTTCGTGGCCACCCCTTCCCTATGGGAAGGGGAATTACTACCGAGCTTTATAAAATCTATAACATATCAATTTCTAATTCCACACAACTGCGCCGCCAACGGACGCACTGCTCGTTCTGTCCGCGCAAGCCGCCGCGCAAGAGGCCCAGCAGTCATTATTAGTGCCATTCGTACGATAGTCATATCCAAAAACCCAGCTGGACCATTTCCCATTAACGAAAGTATCGGGATCATTCTCGTCATCTTTTGTAAAGCTGCACATACAATACATCTGGCGGCCCATATCGCATTGCCCGGTCGTATCGCTTGTCGGCGCATCTTTGCTGCTGCGGCAGGCCCAGGTCAGTCCGCGGATTCCATAAGAATTTGGCCTGGCTTTGCAAACAACTTTGCCGTCCGCGCTCAAAGTATTTTTGCTGCAACTGTTCTGCGTCCCGTCCCAAGCGGTATATCCGGAATTATAGTAATAGCACAAGCTGCCCATATTGCATAAATTCTTGTTTAACCCGGCGCAATATCCAGGCCGGTTCCGTATTTGCGCATCCATAAAATTCTTTGCGGCGATCGCGTCTATGATATTGGCGCGGGCGTTGGCGGCATAGGTTGTCGCAACGCCTACGCGCTGCAAGTTCGCCCAATCAATAACGCTGGCAACAAATCTTTCTGACACCGGCCCGGCATAGTTGCCCGGAAAAACCAAAGCCCATTCTTGCTGCAAGTAAGCGGAAACATAAGTAGCCGTTGCAATATCCGC
>JAIRZE010000020.1 GCA_031267375.1 Rickettsiales bacterium
TGACAAAAGTTCTTGACAAACTATAAAAATGTATTATATTACGATTCGTCAGACGGGGCAACCCGGATGAAAGCGCCAAAGGATTCAGACTCCCTCCTACATTCTCTCTCCTCTGGACCTTTGGCGCAACTCAGTTCAGAACACCTGATTTTTTTCTCCTTTCCTTACTTCCTTTTGGGTGTTCGGAAAAGCCCCGCGCAAGCGGGGCTTTTTTTTTACCTATTCGGGATAAATCTGATTCGTGTATGATCGCTTTTTCTTGTTAAAACAACTATGTCGGTTTCATATACAGGAAACATTCCGTTTGTACCGCTGGGATAGTCTGTACCGTTCCAAGTATCCCGCCAATTAAACGGAACCCCATTGATAATAAACCGGCAACCTTGCTGTGAATATTGTTCTACATTGATGGCGTTTGAATCAACGGAAAACCAGCCAGAGCCATTATGTGGCAAAGTCATTCCTTCGGTCAGAGGGGTTATCTCAATAGCGCTTGCCCAATCCGGATAGCCAATACCGCCGCCGCTTTGGGCTGGTGCGCCCTGGACGCCTTGAAATCCTTGCGGACCGGTGGCTCCATTGCTGCCGGCAGTTCCTTGATAACCCTGAAATCCCCGTTCGCCAGTTGTGCCAGTTGCACCTTGCGGCCCCTGCGGTCCTTGCGGACCAAAACCGCCGTTTTCACCGGCTACGACCGTCCCGGGTGCGCCTTGGGGACCTGCAGCCCCGTCCGCTCCTTGCGGCCCTGTGCCGCCGGTCGCGCCCTGATAACCTTGGTATCCACGTTCGCCTTGCGCACCTGTTGCACCTTGCGCCCCCTGGGGGCCTGTGCCACCAGTACCGGGCTGGGTAATTCCCGGCCCCTGCTCTTCCAGTTCTTTCATACACTCTGACAGATAATTAAAGTCCGAATTCAATTGTTCCGGGTCTATTTTTCCAGCCAGCTGATAATCAATAGCCCGGTTTTTTTCTATCTTGCGGAAAATAAGAACTGTCGCCCCGTCTGCGGGCGCAGCGGCCAGAAATACTTTTCCGCCGATCAGGTTTGTGTTCGGCTGAATAGAATAAGCGTTTTTTGGCAATATTTGGTCATTTATTCGCACCCGCACATCGGCCTTTTGAAAGATTGGAAAGCGATAGTGAAAGTGTTTTATCTGGCCCGTGCCAATATGTTCTGATTGATACATAGTTATTCCTTTTTTTGGTTTGATCGTTTGTTTCATTGCACTAGTACACTAGTGCACTATCGCACTAGTGCGATGATATAACGAACTGATATAATGAAGTTGTTATTTTATAAAAAAACCGCCTGTACAGGCGGAGTTATATTCTTTCTTTTGTTAAAGCATAATATCACAAATCTCGGTTTATTTCAACAAGAATTATTTTGCTACAATAAAAATCCCCGCCTTATCTGCGGCCGCGACAACCGCCGCACGATCAATTACAAAGCAAGTTCCGGCATTTACGACTATCCCGCGCAAGCCCGCCGCCGCAACCGCCGCAACAGTATCCAGGCCGATTGCAGGAATGTCCACGCGCAAGTCCTGGCGCGGCTTTGTCATCTTTGCAAACACACCGGATTTGCCCTTTGCCTTTTGCCGCATTCCTTTTATCTCAATAACGCGTTCCAGCATTCTGGCGGTTCCTTCGGCGGCTTCTATCGCCAGAACCTGCTTGTCCACTACAACGCTTTGGCCAATATCTTCATCGCCGATAGTATGCGAAACACTTATCGCGCGGGCTATATTTTTATCATCATCACGCGTCGGTTTCACGCGGGTTTGAACACCCGGCGCAAAGACCAGATCGGGACATAAATCCTGGGCTGCGACAACAGAAAAGCCCTTTTTTTCAATTCCTGCAATCAGCGCTGATAACATAGAATCATACCCTTTTTGATTTTTCAAAACGCTGGCCAGAATGGACAGAGACCACAAATCCGGGCGAATATCGGACAGATCCGGATGCCCCAAAGCACCGACCAGGGTCATCAGCTTGATCCCGCGGCGCTTCATCTCGCGCGCCACAGACCCGCCGCCGCCCAAGCGCGCGACCATATCCGGGGCCAGCGCCGGATCATAGAAATTTTTAAGCCCGACGACGAATACTTCCCAGCCGCGGGCGCGCAATTCGTCGCGCACCAGGAATGGCAGGCGCAGCGCACCGGATATGACGGCTATTTTTTTAGATTCTGTTTTTTTCATAATTGTAATTATACAATGATTTATCCTTTAATCAAACCCGAATTTATGATAAAATTCATCAAATGGAAAATTTGCTATGAAGAAAATATTTTTTGCCCTTTGCCTGATTCCTTTTGCCTTGCCGGCGAATGCCGGTTATGACAGCGACCGTTTTTTGGATGAAATCCGGGACGGATTGGATGTCGTTTCCGCAAATGATCTGGCTTATGTTGATCCGGATCCGGCGCCGGGCGAATTGGGGCGCGATGTGTACCGGGTAAAAGGCGCGGCGGAAAATCCTGATTTGGATTTGTTTATCCCGATAGATATGTATGTCCGCGGCGGCGTTGGGGCCAACCTGGGCTTTGCCAGCGGCAAGGCAAACGGGATAGAGCAATCGGGCGGCTGGACGACCCAGATAGGATTGGGCTGGGATATGTCTTCGTATGTCCGCACGGAAATTGATTTTCAGAATACTAATTTTGCATTCAGCGGAACAAACCGCGTGGGATCGGCACGCGAAATCGGCGGAACGCTTTACTTTGATTTTGCAAGGCGCTGGGTGCGGCGCGGCGATATAACGCACCGGCGCCGGGTCGTGCCGTTTATGGGAATTGGCGCGGGGGCCGGGGCATTTGATTTCAAAGGCAGTGGCGGCGCGAACGGGGCCTTTGTTGCGCCGCGCGGAGTATTGGGATTAAATGTAATGCTGACCGATTTGATCGGGATTGATTTGTCGTATCAGTACAAAGCATTTATCAGCGACGGCTTTGGCTGGGGAACGATGCACGGCTGGGGCGTTAATAGTCAGTCCGATATAATGGCAACTTTCAGATTTAATTTCTAAGGCAATAAAATGAAAATAAAATCTATTATTCTTTACTCTTTACTCTCTACTCTCTGCGTTGGCGCAGCCAACGCAGCAATCCCCTATCGCGCAGAACAAGTCCGCACTCCGGAAAACTCTGCAACAGAGCCGGGACAGCGGGACAGCGAATCCTTGGCGCGGGAAAGGCGGTTCTATGTCGGCGGATATTATAATTTTGCAATGTGGCAGAATGATATAATAACCGGCAACGATAATATTGGGGCTTATGAAGTCGCATTGAATGGAAAAAATACTTCTTCATTTGAAGCGGTCGCCGGAATCAGGGTCTATGACACTTTCAGATTAGAGGCAAATTATTTCAGACAAATTGCGGAATACGACCTGCTGAAAATCACGGGCAACACGGTATTTTTGAATGCATTAGTTGATGCCAGAATAGATAATCTGTATCGTATGTTTCATACGCAAATGCTGGTGCCTTATGTCGGATTCGGCGCGGGATTGTCTTGGAATCAGTCTGATAACGCGACGCTGGAAAATAAAATAAGCCCGGCGGCCGGGGTGTTGGCTGGATTTGGTATAGAGTTTAATGACAGATTTGCGTTGGACCTGGGGTATCGTTATTTTTACCAGTTTTCATCAAAGCCTGACGGTCTGAACCTGGCGCCAATTTCGCATCAGCTGCGCCTTGGGGCCAGATTGCATTTTTAAGTAATCAGTTATTAGTTATCAGTAATCAGTAGTATGATTATGTGTGAATTATTTTCTTATAAAGAAAATTATTTATTCACAAGCGACATACTACTGATTACTGATAACTAATAACTGATTACTATATGAGCAGAGCGAATGAATACTTGTCCTTTATTTGAAAAATGCGGCGGCTGTAAGTTTGATTTCACAGCGCCTGACTATCGCGATAAAAAATCGGCTTTATTAAAAAATACGCCTCTGTCCGGCGCGCCAATGTGGTGCGCACTGGGTCAGCGGCGGCGGGCGGATTTTTCATTTGCAAATGGAAAGTTTGGATTTTTCGCCGCACACAGCAAAGATATAGTACCAATCACTGATTGCCCCTTGCTCAGCCCCGGCTTGAATAAAATTTTGCCGCGCATAGCGGCCCTGCCCTGGATAGCCAGCGGCAGCGCCCTGCTTACTGAATGCGAAAATGGAATTGATTTGGCTGTTTCGTCAGCTGTGCCGTATTTCTCGCCCGATTTTGCTGCGGCCGTGGCAAAGACAGGACTGATAAGGGCATCCTGGAATAATCGCGTTATTTTTGAATCAGCGCGACCAATTGTGCAATTTGACGATGTCGCGGTGGATTATCCGGTTGGCGGGGCCTTTTTGCAACCGTCAAAAGAATCCGAAACAATCTTGCGGGATCTGGTTGTTGGTAGTGTCGGTCTCTACGAGACCGACATAAAATGCGACTCTCGTAGAGAGTCGCCCCACCAAAAAACGGCGGATTTATTCTGCGGCCTGGGCAGTTTTACTTTTGCATTAAAAGCCGACGGATACGATATTCAAACCGACTTGCGCACGCGCGATTTATTCAAAAAGCCATTAAATGCACGGGAATTGGCAAAGTACGACTGCGTGGTCTTGGATCCGCCGCGCGCAGGGTGCGAAGCGCAGTGCCGGGAATTGGCCCGCAGCGCGGTGCAACGGATTATCTATGCGTCTTGTAATCCGGAATCATTTGCGCGCGATATGGGAATACTCTCGCGCGGCGGATTTAATTTGAAAGACTTGACAGCTGTTGATCAATTCGTCGGCACCACGCACTGGGAATTGGTCGGTGTGTTTGACAGATAAGAAATCTCTATTTTCCTTGCAAATGGCCGTATTTGTTCTAAGATATATGTATATAAAAAAAAGGACTTCATATGATTCCGTACATTATCGGCAGTAACGGTCGCCTGGGCCAGATTATAAAGCAAAAAGCAAACGCTATCGGAATAAATCCGGTATTTTCTTATGACATCGCAAACTATTCCAATCCCGGCGACAGAGAGTATGATTTCAGCGAAATGGTGAACGGCGCATATAAAAACAAAGGCGTTATAATTGACGCCACCACGCCTGCCGCTTTCAAGAAAAACATTTTTGAATACACTAATGTCCGGAATAATATAGTTGTTGCGACAACGGGCTGGTACAACGAATTGGATACCGTAAAAAACCTGGTGCGTGATTCTGATTCCCAGTTAATTTACGCGGGCAATTTTTCTTTGGGCGTTATGTCTTTTTATGATCGGGTCCGCGAGCAGGCTCGCATTTGCAATAAAATCGGCGGCTTTAAGGTCTGCGTGGAAGAAATTCATCATATTCACAAGTTGGATTATCCGTCGGGCACGGCTAATGTTTTGGAAAAAATCATAGCCGAAGAAATGGGCATCCGTCCTGACAAATTCCTGAAACATCACGGGGAATACGGAAAGGATCTTGTACTGGATAATCCGACCAAAACGGCGGATATTATTACCAGACCTTTGGAAGCCGAGAAAAAAGAAAAAGTTGAAAATTCATACCCTATGATTTCGCATCGCGTGGGAGAGGTGTTTGGCTATCATCGCGTAGTATTTTATGATAAGAATCAGGAAATAGTGATAGATCATAATTCCAAAAGCCGCAGTCATTTTGCGGACGGAATTTTCTTGGCGGCGGATTGGATTCGCCGGCAGCCATCCGGAGTGTATACAATGGAGGATTGCTGGAAAGACTTTAAGAATTCGGAAAAGCAGAAATAAAAAGCGCGCCCCCGGCGCGTTTTTAATTAGCAATCAGCAGTTAGCAATTATCAATTACTTTGTTATATAACATCTGACATTTGACATCTGCGATCTGATCTACCTGTACAATATATTGGACACCGAAGATCGTATTGAATAATCAGCAAAATAAAATTCGGTGGTAAATCCACTTCCCAAAGGGAAGGGGAATTTAGACCGAGTTTAATCACCATACCAACACAAAAACGCCCACCTATCGCACATAAAAAAGACCGTCGCGGATTTCTCGCACGACGGTACTCCCTTCCTTCCCTTAACGGGAAACTTTTATTCGCACAGCGCGAATTTATGCAGCCTTGGCAACGCGGGCGTTTGATTCGCCGGACTCTGTATCCAGAATCTTTTTAGCCTCTGCAAAAACCATAGTCTTTACCGACAGCGCCAATGCCGCCGTATCCAGACTTTCCGCCGCCACATCAAAATTATCAGTGCGGATTTGCAAAGAAACATACGCTCCGATTAACGAAGTCCGCGGCAAATCTTCTATGCTGCGCGGCGCGTTGTTGTTTCCGATATGCAGCTCTTCGGCCAAGGATACAATCTGGCGGTCGCCGTTAACCCAAACGGTTGCGGCCAGGACTTTATCCAGCGCGGCCATTATTTGTTTTATATTGTTCTGCACCCCTTCCCCCTTTTTGTTATTTGTTTTATCCCCCGGAAAAGATGCGGATTTCTGGGGCTTCCCCGGTTATCTACACCTTTGTATATACGAATCATAAAACAAAAACGAATCGGTGGTCAAGCGAAAAAAACAAAAAAATAAATTATTTTAATTTTTGGCGGAAAACCGGGAAAAAAACGAATCGGAAATTAAATTTGACAAATATGAAGAAAAGTTATATGCGAAATTCTGTTATACCCTTGTATTGACATAACCTCGGTGGCACACCTGCCCCCGCTTGCGGGGGCGGGATAGGGTTGGCTTACGAGTCTCGCCGTAGCGAAGCGAAGGCGGACGAGTTAGCAACCCTTGGGTGGGGGCTTCATTTGGGATAACTAAAAATATAAATAGACTCCCCGGGTAAGCCCCCACCCAAGATTCCGTAAGCGACAAGTCGCTAACGGAATCTATCCCGCCCCCATAAATGGGGGCAGGTGTCGCGACTTCGTCGCGTGCAATCCGCAAAACGGATTGCAATTGCTGGATATATAAAAAACGCCGCGTAAGCGGCGTTTTTTATATATCCAGCAATTGCTGATTTGCTGTCCCTTCGCGGGCGATCTTTTCCGCCAGCTCTTCCTCGTGCGCGATTTCACGAACTCTGCGGACATACGCGCCGGTTCCAATCGGTATCAGACGACCAACAATCAAGTTCTCGTTAATTCCGGCCAGTTTATCCGTAGAACCCGCTATCGCTGCATCAACCAAGACTTTCGTAGTCTGTTGGAACGACGCATTGGATATGAAAGAGCGGCTGGTCAATGACGCGCGCGTCAATCCGACCAAGACCTGCGATGCCTCGGCCACGCGGCCGCCGTCTTTTGCAATCTGCGCGTTTTCTTCTTCAAAATCAACGCGATCAACCACTTGCCCCATCAGGAAGCTGGTATCGCCCGGATTTTGAATTTCCACGCGGCGCGTCATTTCGCGGATCAAGGTTTCAATATGCTTGTTGTTTATGGTCACGCCTTGCAAGCGGTAAACTTGCTGTATGGCATCCACCATAAATGTAGCCAGCGCTTTCTGTCCCAATATACGCAATATGTCTTGCGGCACCGGATCGCCGTCTATCAGCTTTTCAGCCTTTTTCACGACATCGCCGCTGCGCACCAACAGGTTTGTCCCCTTTGGCACCGCGTATTCAACCGGGGCAGAGCCGTCTTCCGGTTCTATCCGAATGATGATTTTTGATTTGGAATCTTCCAGTTCAACGGTTCCGTCAATTTCCGCCAGCAATGCCGGATTTTGCGGACGGCGAACTTCCAGCAATTCATTAACGCGCGGCAATCCGCCGGTAATGTCGCCAGTCTTTTTCGTCTGAACCGGAATGCGAGCCAGAATATCCCCCGCATTGACCGTCTGACCGTTGGAAACATTCAGAACGGAATAAATCGGCAGCAAGTATTCGGCGATTTTCTTTCCGCCCAAGTTTATGACTTCGCCCTTTTCATCAGTCAGCACAATCGCTGGCTTTAATGCCTTTTTAGTAGTGCTTTTCCAGTTTATAACCTTGCGGGATACAATGCCGGTCATAGCATCCATTTCTTCGGCGTATGACATATTTTCAACCAAGTCATTGAACGCGACGATTCCGCCTTTTTCCGCTATGATAGTATTGGAATACGGATCCCATTCAGCAACTTTGGCGCCTTTTTCAACACTATCGCCGTCATTGACGATCAGCATTGCGGAATACGGCAGCTTTTGGCTGAATTGCTCTTTTCCTTTTTTATCAACGATCGCGATTTCTCCGTTGCGCGATAATACCACCACTCGGCCGACAGAATTCTTAATCGTGCGCACCCCGGTCAGTTTGATAGTTCCTGCAACCGGCGTTTCAATAAAGTGATTTTCAGCGCCGCCGGATGCGATTCCGCCCACGTGGAAAGTACGAAGCGTCAGCTGAGTTCCGGGTTCGCCAATAGACTGTCCAGCGACAACGCCGACGGCTTCGCCTACGTGAACCAGCGCGCTGCGCGACAAGTCCATACCATAGCACTTTGCGCACAATCCGTCAGACTGACAGGTCAACACGCTGCGGACATCAACAGACGGCAGGCCGGAACTGTTGATTTGCTTTGCCGCGTCTTTGGTAATCAATTCGCCGGCTGCAACAATGACTTCGTTTGAAATCGGATGAACTATGTCGTGCGCCGCGGTGCGTCCCAAGACCAAGTCGCCCAGCGCAACGGACAAAGTGCTGCCCTGATAAACCGGTGTCGCGGTGATAAATTCGTGCGTGCCGCAATCGTGTTCGGTAATAACGGTATTCTGCGCCAATTCAACCAAGCGGCGGGTAAGATATCCCGCGTCCGCGGTTTTAAGCGCCGTATCGGCCAAACCTTTGCGCGCGCCGTGGGTGGATGTAAAGTATTCCGACATAGTCAAACCTTCCTTAAAGTTTGAAATAATCGGAACCTCTATAATACTTCCGTCCGGCTTCATCATCATACCGCGCATACCGGCGACCTGCTGAATCTGGGTCTTGGATCCGCGGGCCTTGGAAAGCGCCATCATATGTATGGAATTCCAGTTGTCCCCCGTTGTTTTGCCCAGCGACGCATATGCCAAATCGCCCAATTTGTCGGTTATTTTCTGCCACATATCAATCAGTCTGTTGTGGCGTTCGCCGTGTGAAATCAAACCGTTTTGATATTGATCTTCTATTTCGGCGGCTTTCTTTTCTGCGTCCGCGATAATCTGCTGTTTTTCCGCCGGAATGACAATGTCGTCAAATCCGATTGAAATTCCAGAGCGCGCAGCCTGTTCAAAACCGGTGTTTTTCAAGTTGTCCGCCAGCAGAATCATTTCCTTGTCGCCGCATTTTTCATATACGGTCGCAAGCAATGCTCTGATTTTTTCCACAGGCATAACCTGGTTTACCAAATCAAAAGATACGCTTTCGCATTTTGGCAGTAATTCACCCAATATCATACGGCCCGCGGTGGTCTTGAACAATTTTCCGTTAAAGCGCGCAACGATCGGCGTATGCAATGTAATCGCTTTGTTTTCCAAAGCCATACGAATTTCGTCCATAGTTCCGAAACGCGGCGATTTGTCTGAATGTTCTCCATCCATCAATGACAGGTAATAGATGCCCAGAACCATATCTTGGGACGGAACGATCATAGGTTCGCCGTTCGCCGGAGACAAAACATTGTTAGACGCCAACATCAGGGTGCGGGCTTCCAATTGCGCTTCCAAGGAAATCGGCACGTGAACAGACATCTGGTCGCCGTCAAAGTCCGCATTGAATCCTTTGCAGACCAGCGGATGCAGGCGGATCGCCTTTCCTTCTATCAAAACCGGTTCAAACGCCAAAAAGCCCAAGCGGTGCAAAGTCGGCGCGCGGTTCAGCAACACCGGATGCTCGTGAATTACATCTTCCAAAATTTCCCAAACTATGTCTTCGCCGTTTTCAACCATTTTGCGGGCGGTTTTCAAAGTATTGGCATAGTCGCCGGCCAACAAGCGCGCGAATACGAACGGCTTGAATAATTCAAGCGCCATAGATTGCGGCAAGCCAACCTGGTGCAGTTTCAAAGTCGGGCCCGACACGATAACGCTGCGGCCGGAATAGTCCACGCGCTTTCCAAGCATATTCATACGAAAACGGCCGGATTTTCCGCGCAATGAATCAGACAATGATTTCAGCGGGCGGCGGTTTTGTGAAACCATAGGCCGCTGCTTGTGCCCGTTGTCAAACAATGAATCCACCGCTTCCTGCAACATACGTTTTTCGTTGCGGATGATGATTTCCGGCGCGTGCAGGTCTATCAGTTTTTTCAAACGATTGTTGCGGATGATAACGCGGCGATATAAATCGTTCAGGTCAGATGCCGCCACGTGGCCGGCGTCCAGCGTAACCAGCGGGCGCATATCCGGCGGAATAACCGGCAAAACATCCGGCAGCATCCAGGCGGGTTCCGTCTTGGATTCCATAAGCGCTTCCACCAGTTTCAGGTGCTTTATGATTCCTTTGCGCTTTGCCTCGCTCTTGGTTTCGGCCAATTCCGCGCGCAAGCGGGTGCGATCGTCGCCCATATCCATATTCGCGATAACATTGCGGATTCCTTCGGCGCCGATTCCGACGTGGAACGCGTCCGCGCCGAATTCAATCAAAGCCGCCTGATATTCGTCATCGGAAATAACATCATAAAGTTTCAGATTGGTCAGTCCAGGTTCCGTCACAATATACGCGTCATAGTAAATGACCTGTTCCAGTTTTTTCTGGGGCAAGTTGTTCAAAAGAGTTGCAATTTTTCCTTCGCGCAGGAACCAGGTATGAGAAACCGGAGTCGCCAGCTTTATATGGCCCATACGCTCGCGCCGGACGGATGAAGATCCGACCTCTACGCCGCAACGCTCGCAAACGACGCCGCGAAACTTGATGCGCTTGTACTTTCCGCACGCGCATTCATAGTCTTTGACGGGACCGAAAATCTGCTGGCAGAATAATCCGTCGGCCTCTGGCTTCAAGGAATGATAGTTGATGGTTTCCGGCTTTTTAACTTCTCCGTGGGACCAGGATAAGATTTCTTCCGGCGACGCGATGGAAATGCGCAAAGCGTCAAAGTTTTCTTTTGTTTCAATCTGACCGAAAATTTTCTGCAACATATTTGTCATTCGTGATTCCTTTTATTTAAGATTTAATATTTACGGATTCAAGATTTAACAAACCTTAAATCCACAAATCTTAAATTTTAATCAATTTTCTTTGGCGACATAGACAGCCCCAGTCCCTTTAATTCCCGCGTGAACACATTAAATGCCTCGGGGGTTCCGGTCTGAATGTCCGTGCTGCCGCTGATTATTGTTTCGTACATCTTGTTTCGTCCGGTTATGTCGTCGGATTTCACAGTCAGCATTTCTTTCAGCAAGTGCGCCGCGCCGTGGGCTTCCAAAGCCCAGACTTCCATTTCGCCCAATCTTTGACCGCCCATATGCGCCTTTCCGGAAAGCGGCTGCTGGGTAACCAACGAATAGGAACCGACAGATCTGGCGTGGATCTTCTCGTCCACCAAGTGGTGCAGTTTCAGCATATGCATAACACCGACAGTAACATTGCGGGCGAACTTTTCGCCGGTCATTCCGTCATACAGGGTGAACTGTCCGGATTCCGGCAATTTCGCCTGCTTTAACATCTTGTGAATGTCGTCGGATGTGGCGCCGTCAAAAGTCGGCGTCGCCATCGGAACACCGTCGCGCAGCAAGTGTGCCGCGGCGCGGACATCCGTGTCCGTCATCTTTTCCAATTGCGCGGCCGTATCCTTGCCGTAAACTTTGCCCATAGCATTGCGCAAATCGTCCGTGACGGCGCGCTTTGCCTTTACTTCATCCAAGACTTCGCCAATCTGCTTGCCCAAATAGCGCGCGGACATACCCAAGTGAGTTTCCAAAATCTGGCCGATGTTCATACGCGACGGCACGCCCAGCGGATTCAGAACAATGTCAACCGGTGTTCCGTCTTCCAGATGCGGCATATCTTCAATCGGCACTACCTTGGAAACAATACCCTTGTTTCCGTGGCGGCCCGCCATTTTATCGCCGGGCTGCAATTTCATTTTGTGCGCGATGTAAACCTTTACTTCTTTCAAAACGCCTGCGTTCAAAGAGTTGCTTTCCGTCGCCTTTGCGATTTCGGCATCAGACTTTTCATTCAGCTGTTTCAAGGTAATGATGTGCTGTTCGCGCAGCTCGTCAATTTTTTCTTGGGCTTCCTTGCCGCGGACAGAAATTTTCTTCATATCGCTTGCACGGATTCCTTCAAACACTTCCGCCGTCAGCTTTTTGCCAACAAAGGGTTTCAAGCTGCCGGTGCCGTTGTCAATAACCAGCCCTTCTGCGATTTGGAAAACTTGATTTGCAAAGCCGTTTTCAATAATGGCCGTTTCTTCCAAGCGGTCTTTATTGATTTTTTCAATCTTTTGCAATTCAATCATCTGGGTGCGCTCGTCCTTTTTGACGCCGTGGCGGGTCAGGATATTGACGCCGATGACGGTGCCCTCTTCCTGGGGACCGACGCGCAAGGATGTGTCTTTTACATTCAAAGCCTTTTCGCCAAAGATATTGCGCAGCAATGCTTCTTCGGGCGTCAGCAAGGTTTCAGATTTCGGAGACACGCGTCCGACCAGAATATCGCCCTGCTTTACGTGGGCGCCGATATAAATGATTCCGGATTCGTCCAGGTTTTTCAAAGCCTCTTCCCCGACATTCGGAATGTCGCGGGTAAAGCTTTCCGGGCCCAATTGAGTATCGCGCACCTTGAATTCTTTTTCCACAATCTTGATAGAAGTGAAAACATCGTCGCGGGAAATGCG
This sequence comes from Rickettsiales bacterium, assembly GCA_031267375.1. GTDB lineage: Bacteria > Pseudomonadota > Alphaproteobacteria > Rs-D84 > Rs-D84 > JAIRZE01. Next base: position 12,792 of record JAIRZE010000020.1, read on the forward strand.
CTCTGAAATAACGATAGAGTCTTCATAGTTGTATCCGCGCCAAGGCACAAACGCAACCAAGACATTCTTGCCCAGCGCCAATTCGCCATAGCTGGTGGACGCGCCGTCTGCGATGATGTCGCCCTGCGCTATACGATCGCCAACCTTGACCAGCGGCTTTTGATGAATTAAGGTATCGGAATTAGAGCGGTCAAACTTTTCCAGATTGTAAATATCAACGCCCGTCACGACATTGCGGCTGTTCTGACACTTTACCACGATGCGGTTCGCGTCAACGGATTCCACAATTCCGGAATGCTTTGCGATTTTCACGCTGCGGCTGTCGCGCGCGACTTCGCGCTCTATGCCGGTTCCAACCAGCGGCGCGTCAACGCGCATCAACGGCACGGCCTGGCGCTGCATATTTGATCCCATCAGCGCGCGGTTCGCGTCGTCGTTTTCCACGAACGGGATCAAGCCCGTCGCAATGGACACAATCTGGCGCGGCGCCACATCAATAAGAGTAATTTCTTCACGCGGAACCATAGTAAATTCGCCGTCAACGCGCGCCGTGACGCTTTCTTCGGAAAGCGCGCCGTTGCTGTTTGTTGGGGAATTTCCCTGGGCGATTTTATGGCCCAGCTCTTCGTCCGCGGTCAGATAAACCAATTCTTCGGTAATTTTTCCGTTCTTTACGACATAGTACGGCGTTTCAATAAATCCGTACGGATTCACGCGGCCGTATGACGCCAAGTGATTGATCAGTCCGATATTCGGCCCTTCCGGCGTATGAATCGGGCACAGGCGGCCATAGTGGGTCGGGTGCACATCTCTAACATCTATTCCGGCGCGATCGCGGTTCAGTCCGCCGGGACCCAGCGCGGAAATGCGGCGCTTGTGTTCCAGTTCCGCCAACGGATTGTACGCGTCCATAAATTGCGACAATTGCGAGGTTCCCAGGAATTCGGATATCAGGGCCATCAAAGGCTTTGCATTGACTGCATCCTGCGGCTGCATATTCGCGATGTTAGGGCTGGACAAGTTTTCGCGGACCAGTCTTTCAATACGCGCCATACCGATGCGGAAATTCTGTTCCAGCAATTCGCCGACCGCGCGAACGCGGCGGTTGGAAAGGTTGTCAATGTCGTCAACGACATCCTTGCGATCTATGATATTCGCCAAAGTCTGCAAAACCGCGATAAAATCGGATTTCGTCAGCAGTCTTTCGTCTTCCGGTTTTTTGCCGGATTCAATCTTCAAGCGCTTGTTCATTTTGAAGCGGCCGACCGCGGACAAGTCATAGTAAGCCGGATCAAAACCCTGGTGCATAAACAAGTTGGATGCGGCCTCTATCGTTGGACGTTCTCCCGGACGAATGACATTGTAAATTTCAATCAAAGCCTCTTCGCGATTGGTGGTCTTGTCCGCGACAAGGGTGTTGCGCATATGCGCGCCCAAACTTGCATTGTCAATAGAGATTATGGAAATTTCTTTTATTCCGAACTTTTCAAAGTCAGCAATAACTTCTTCGGTTATTTCAGTGCCGGCGCTGTAAAGAACTTCTCCGCCGTTTGTAATGGAATCAAACAAATATTCGCCGACCAGATTTTCAGACGCGACCAGGAATTGCTTGCTGATTGCGGAAATCTTTTCCAATTTCTTCGCGTTCAAGCGATCGCCCTTCGCGGCCATAGCCTTTTTGTCTTTTGGATTCAAAATGTCATAGTTCAGGCGGTATTTATCCAAACCGGCGTACGAAGCGATATCGCCGGCAAAGAATTTTCCGTCAAACGACAACGGGATTTTTTTGTAAAATGCGGACAGGATTTCAGAATCGGACATACCGGCGACAACAGCCTTGCGCGGGTCGGCAATCCATTTCTTTTCGTCGGCGGCAGACGGCAAACAGCGAAGCAATACTGTCGCCGGAATCTTGCGGCGGCGGTCAATACGAACATACACGATGCCTTTTGCTTCTTCAAAGTCAATCCAGCTGCCGCGTTCCGGAATAATGCGGCCGGTGTAAGTCGTCGGATTATCCGCGATTTTGGATTCTTTTGTTATGCCGAACACAACGCCCTGGGCGCGGTGCATCTGCGATACGATGACGCGTTCAACGCCAGCGGCGATAAAGGTTCCGCGCTCTGTCATTAACGGAACTTCGCCCATAAAGATTTCCTGCTCTTTGATATCGCGCAGGGATTTTTTGCCGTCTTCGGCGACATCCCAAAGGATCAGGCGCAGCTTTAATTTCAGCTTGCTGGAAAAAGTCATATTCCGCAGCATACATTCTTTTACATTGTAAACGGGCCGGTCCAAGGAATATTCAATGAATTCCAGGTCGGCGACGCCGGCATAGTCTTTGATAGGAAACATAGACTTGAAGACATTCTGCAAGCCAGTGTTTTTGCGGCTTGCCGCGGGGACATCCATTTGCAGGAAATCTTTGTAAGAATCATATTGAATTTCAACCAGATCTGGAAGCGGAGTCTGCAAGAAACTTTTGCCGAAAGATTTTCTGAGTTTTTGGATTACTGCCATTCGTGTGCTCCTTGGTCGCAATTAGTAATTAGCAATCAGTGATTAGTAATCAGTTGTGTGGATAAATGTAATCCGCTGAATTTTTTATTTTGCGTTCCGCAAAGCGGATAAGCAAAATTTAATAAAAAATTCATAAACTGGTTATATTTCTGATTCCTAAACTTTTGATAAACAATTCAAGAATTGTGATTTCAATTCTGAAATTGTCTTGTTTTTTACCTAAATATAAACGATTTACGAAGTAAATCGTCATCCCGGCGAAGGCCGGGATCCACTGCGCCGCAGGCTTTAACGCGAAGCGTATTGTCGCAAATGTTTTCGCTGACGCGAAAATTAAAGCCTGCGGCGCAGTGGATCCCGACCTTCGTCGGGATGACGCCGCGGTCCGCGGCGTTTAAGTAAAGCCCCAATTAATTATGGGACAAACCTTATTAAATCTCTTTCCCGAACAATATTTTGCAAGCCAGAACAAATCTGTTTTGCTGTTGCAATCCCAGAACCTTTCTCATTTCAGCAACATTCTTTGACAGAATATCATACTGCTCTATGAATTTTTCATAATAGTTCAGATTTGCCGCCGAATTCATAACAGACATAGCCGACGCATTCTTTGCCATCAGCTGATCAAGCTTTGCTTTATCTTGTTCTTTAAGTTGGGTTTGCATTTTTTTGACCTATCTAAACTCGGTGACACACCTGCCCCCGCTTGCGGGGCGGGATAGATTGCCCGGCAACTTGTTGCCGCAGGCAATCTTGGGTGGGGGCTTCATTTGGGAAATATAAAAACTATTTTTTTACTCCCAGGGTAAGCCCCCACCCAAGATTCCGTAAGCGACAAGTCGCTAACGGAATCTATCCCGCCCCCATAAATGGGGGCAGGTGTTTCCGCCGAACCTGCCTGACTACTTCAATTCTACCTTTGCGCCGGCGGCTTCCAAGCTTGCTTTCAGCTTGTCCGCTTCGTCTTTCGCAAGGGCTTCTTTCACCGCTTTCGGTGCGGATTCAACCAAGGCTTTCGCCTCGCCCAGGCCCAATCCGGTCGCATCTTTCACCGCTTTGATAACGGCCAGTTTGTTCGCGCCGGCATCAACCAAGACGACATCAAATTCGGTCTTTTCTTCTGCCGCAGGACCCGCTGCCGGACCCGCTACCGCAACTGCGGCCGCGGCGGAAACGCCCCAAGTTTCTTCCAAAGCTTTGGACAATTCAACCGCTTCCAAAACGGTCAATTTGGACAATTCTTCAACAATTTTTTGAATATCTGCCATTTTAATTTACTCCGTAAATTTAATTAGCAATTAGCAAAGAGCAATTAGCAATTTTTTTATGCCTATGCTTCAAATCTAATCACTTATTTGTTTTCCTATGCAATAAACCAAGAACAACAACAATCTAAAATTGCTAATTGCTCTTTGCTAATTGCTAATTCTTTTTTCCATATTCTGCGGAAACGCGGGCCAATCTTGACGCAGGCTCTATAAGTATGCGTGCGATAGTGCCGCGGATTTCCAACATAGACGGAAGTTTTGATAATTGCACAACGCCGTCTGCATTCAGCAGTCCCGCATCCATTTGTCCGCCGACAATCGTCAGTTTCGGGTGAGTTTCGGCAAATTTTGCCAAAACCTTGGTCACCGCCAAACTGTCAGTCGCGATCGCGACCGCCGTCGGTTTTTTCAGGATTTCAGAAACGGATTCAAACGAAGTTTCCTTTAATGCCATTTTCATCAGGCGGTTTTTTACGACCTTGAATACGGAAACCAGCCCGGCAAGTTCCTTGCGCAGGCTTTCGGTTTCTTTCACTGTCAAACCGTGATTTTCAATGACGAAAACGCCGTTCGCCGATTGCAAAGAGTCGTGGATTTTAGATATTAAACCGGATTTTTCATCGCGCTTCATCTAAATACTCCTCTTGTGTTTTTTTAACTTTCCGCATCGCCTTTCGGCGGCGCGGGGCTCTTTCTTTGTCCCAAAAGAGCAAATCTCTTTTGTCTATGATGGGTATTAAGTCATCAGCCATCAGCCCACAGCCCATAGTCAAAAATTAAAAATAATTATAACTATGGACTGATATTAACACACTTTGACTCCATCAGTCTTGGACAAGAATCTTTTCAGCCATCAGGCTCTCAGCAATAGTCTAATTGACTGACGGCTGTGGGCTGACGGCTTTTAACTATTTCACTTCTATTTTTAAGCCCGGGCCCTGGGTGGTGCTGACGCTTGCGCCCAAGATATACTGGCCCTTGCTGGTGGATGGCTTGACCTTTTTCAACTGGTCAATCAATGCCGTTGCGTTTTCAACCAACTGCGCCGTGGTGAATGACAATTTTCCAACGCCTGCGTGGATAATGCCTTTCTTTTCAGCGCGGTATTCAATCTGTCCCGCTTTCGCGATCTTGACAGCCTCTGCAACATTGTTTGAAACAGTGCCCAATTTAGGATTCGGCATCAGGCCCTTTGGTCCCAAAACGCGCGCCACTTTGGACATTTTCGGCATCATATCAGGGGTTGCGATAACGCGGTCAAAGTTGATTTCGCCGGCCGCGATTTTATCAATCAGCTCGTCCCCACCGACAACATCGGCGCCTGCTTTTTTGGCTTCGTCCTGCTTGTCGTTAGTGATAACCGCAACACGGGTCTTTTTTCCAGTGCCGTTCGGCAAAGACAGCATTCCGCGGATATTCTGATCGGCCTTGGTAACATCAATTCCCAAACGAATCGCTATTTCCAAAGATTCATCAAACTTCTTGCTGGCAAAGCCGCGCAAAGCCTCTATCGCGTCGCTAATCGGATAAACTTTGTTGGTGTCCAATCCGGCCCAAGTCTTGATTCTTTTTGTCGTTTTCATAATATTATTCCCCCACCTTTACGCCCATAGAACGGCATTGACCGGCAACGATTTTCGCGGCCGCTTCAACGGTAGAGCAATTCAAATCCGGCATTTTTTCCGTGGCAATTCTGATGACTTCGCTCATCGGCAGGGTTCCGGCAAATTCGCGGCCCGGCTTTTTAGAAGCGATTTTCAGATTTAATGCTTTTTTGATAAAGTACGAAACCGGCGGCAATTTCATAATATATTCAAAAGACCGGTCGGTATAAACGGTAATAATGCAAGGAATCGGCATTCCCGCGTCTTTATCCTTGGTAGCATCATTAAATTGTTTGCAGAATTCGGCGATATTAACGCCCGCAGATCCCAAGGCCGGTCCGATTGGCGGCGCAGGATTCGCTTGTTTGGCAGGGACAACAAGCTTGACCACAGCCTTTACTTCTTTTTTTGCCATTTTTACAACTCCGTTGTAATGAACAATGAACAATGAACAATGAACAATGTCATTATTTCACTATGCACTGTGATTAGAGTGCGTGGTGCAAAGCGGCTACACTTCTACCACAACCAAAAAAACAATAACCAAAAACAAGAACGCCATTGTTCATTGTTCATTGTTCATTGTTCACTAATTTTTGCGCAAAGCACAAAAATTAAACTTTTTCCACCTGCGAGAAATCCAGGCCCATACTGGTTTCGCGACCGAACACCAATACCGACACCGTCATTTTCTGCTTCAAGTTGTCAACATCCGTCGCGATGCCGTTGAAATTCATAAACGGCCCGTCAATAATATGCACTTCCTGGCCGACTTCGTAAACAGTATCGTCGGAAACGGTGGTGCCGTCTTCCATTTGCTTCATCAGGCGGCGCGCCTCGTCTTCGGAAATCGCGACCGGCTTTTGCTTTTGCCCCAAGAACATAACCACCTGGGGATGAACCTTTACCAATGTAAAAGTTTCATTTGTCATAACCATTTGAACGACGATATAGCCCGGGAAGAATTTTTTTTCAGTCTTGACGCGCTTGCCGGCCTTTATTTCAGTAATTTCGCGGGTAGGCACCAAGATTTCGCCAAACAGCGGGTTTAATTTGCGATTATCAATTTGCTCGCGCAGTTCGCGTGCAACCTTGTCCTCGCACCCGGTGTGAACATTTACAACAAACCATTGCATATTTCCGCTCATCTTTTAATCTCTCTTGGCTCGTTTTAGAAAATCCAACCGACAATTGCGTTCAGAATAGAATCTGTTATAAAGAAAAACAATGCGGCGGCGCCTGAAAAAATCAAAATCATAACAGTGGCGCGAATAACGGAATCGCGGGACGGCCAAACGATCTTGAACCATTCGGCGCGAACAGATTTGATATAATCTATGATTTTTCTAAGCATTATTTCACTTTTTTTGGCAGGGGCAGAAGGAATCGAACCCTCATCCGCGGTTTTGGAGACCGATATTCTACCGTTGAACTATGCCCCTAAAACTGTCCTTTTGACCCTTGAAACTGTTTATTTTGCTGATAATCCGTGCGATAATAGCACACTTTTATGTGAAATCAAGCGGAAAGTATTATAAAGGTTTAATTTCCCCAGCGCAAGTGAAAAATGAAAAATAAATCCGGCTTTCGCCGGATTTTTAATTTTACAAAATTGCGCCAGCAATTTTGTATTTTTCATTTTTCACTTTTCATTTTTTGCTTGCGCACGCACTCCATTTTTTTCTACACTTGCCAAAAGGAGAGCTTTTTCAGTGGCAAACAGCGTTGAACCGCCTATTTTACTGTCCCGCCTGATGGCGTTTGTTTTCGCGGCCTTGGCCGTCGTGGTTGTCGTGCTTATCATTACTGTCGCTAAAATGTTTCCATTGGATAAAACCCAGGTCTTTTTTCTGGAAACCGAACCGCGCGAGAATATGGAAATCCGGCTTTCTTCATTCAGCCCGGATAATCAGAATCTGGAAACATACAAGCAGGCTTTTATAAAAGAATATATCAAGGCCCGGAATGAAGTCATCCCCAGCCCGTCGCAAATGCAGCGCAAATGGTCTGCCACCAACGAAGGCAGCGTTTATTCGTGGAGCGCACCCGATGTGTACAAGCAATTTGCAAATACGGCGATGTATATAGCGCTGATGAACGACATTCCGGATTTTGAATTCCGGTGTCCGGTGGAATTTCACGGCGGCTTGGCCCCGCGCGGCCCGGATAAATACGCTGTCAGATTTTCGTATTTCTGTACTGATAATAACAGTGGACAAGAATGTAAAAAAGATTATACAATCGCTATAAAGCTGGAACTGGAAGACAAGGTCAAATGGTCCGAGCGTCTGCGCAATCCCCTGGGGATCCGCGTGGTTGAATACAAATTGGAATCCGGCGACGGGGATCCGCTGGAAACGGGATTTTTATGCGATTTTGCAGAATAAAGGCAAATGGCATAAGGCACAAGGCAGGAGTTTGAAATGAAGTTTATTTCCAGGTTTATGAAATTTAACCATATGTTTTTCTTGGGCATTGCCTTTTGCCTTTTGCCTTTTGCCTTGAATGCCGAAGGGATTCAGGACGCGTGGGATAATCCGAACGCTAATATGGCGTCGGGCTCTGTAAAGCCCGGCTATGCGCAGCTGACTTGGTCGCCCGGCGCGGTTTTGCCTATAAAACTGCGCAATGGAATGGTTACTATGGTAAACTTGCCGAACGGGGAATTGATAGGCGACGGAATTGTCGGAAATGACGGATTGTTTGACTTTGCGCCCCAGGGCGGCGGCGCGTCTTTTACCGTAACGCCTGTCGGGGATAATCAGGGCAGCGATACCAACTTGATTGTTACAGGAAAATCCGGAAACAAGTATATTTTCTATCTGCGGAGTGAACCTGCAAATGCAAGCCAAATTACCTATTCTATGGTGGATGTGGTGCTGGATAACAACAGCCGTCTGCCAATGGCAACAGCAGTTGCGACCGGCAGCGGCAGTTCCAGCGGTTCCGTGTTTAATAAAAAAGCGGCATCCGGCGGCAGCGTTGTTGGCGTTGACGGCGAAGATTATGGCTGGATAAAGTCTATGAAGATAGACCCCAGCGAGTTCCGCTTTGACCTGGATATATTCGTGCCGAATCCGGATGATTATGTAATCGCGCCGGAACGCGTGTGGCGCGATAGAATCTTTACATATATTGACTTTGGCGACAAAGTAATCGCTATGACCCAGCGCCCAGTCGTGTCTTTGCTGGTAGAGGGCGGGGAAAGCCCGGTCGGATTCCGCACTGACGGCGAAAACGGCCGCCTGCTGATCGTGGAAGCTGTCGGCGATATGGTATTGCGTTCCGGTCAGCGCATAGTATGCATAAAGCGGCGCGCGAAACCGTTCTTGATTGCGGATACCGCCAGCGTTATGGCTTTGGCAGAGGCTAATGTCGCGCAAAGCTATTATTCAAATCAGTCATTGAACAGCGCATATTTCGGCCAACCGCAAATGGCGGCGCCTAATGGATATGGAATGGCGCCCGCAATGGATTATGGCTATGGTTTTCAGCCGCAAATGAATATGCCTGCGAATTACGGCAATGGCGGCGGCAGCGGCTATAACTTGAATATGGTCCCACAAGAGCGTAATACCGCGGGCGCATACCTGCCACAAACTAATATTCCGCTGATTTCCAGCAATCAGGCCGGTGTTGCGGTTGAATTAAAGTCCGACACATCGGTCAAGGCATTGAATGATTATTGGACCGGAATGCTGGCGAAATTCAGCGGCGAAGACGGCAAGGGAATTCTGACGCCCTATAAAAATATGGTATTCTTTGCAGTTGACGAGCAAGGCGTCGGGGACCTGGGGGCGGAAGCTGCAACAGCCAGATTATACCGCCTGCGCATAGGCCCGATGAGTGATATAGACGCGGCGCAAAAACTGTGCGATCAAATGTTAAAGTTCAACGGCGCCAGCTGCCACGTGGTTCGTATACAGTGAGCTCATTAAAACAATCTTTTTCAGAACTGAAAAAAAGCACTCCGAAAAATGTGCAGTGGCTGCTGATGGCGGCCGCGTTTGTCATCGTGCTGATTCTGCTGACTCTTTTATTAACCGGCAAAAAAAATAATAATTCTGCGGCGACAAAAAGCCCGGCGGCTGATGCCGCGCCCGCCGCGTTGAAAATAACGCCGAATGAATTGGATTGGACGAATATCCAGGTCGGGGATGCGGTCAGTCAGAAATTCACGGTCAGCGCGACCGCGCCTGCAAAAATATCCGCAGTGCGGCTGTCCAAAGAAATTGCCGGATTGTCCAAGAAATCAACTTGCGAAACGGTTGCGCAGGTTTCGGATATAGTATCCTGCACTATTAATCTGGATTACAAGCCGGCGAATGCGGTGGATATTTCGGCTGTCGCGCTGCTGATTGATTGGCGCGCAAGCACTCAGCCTGAAAAAATGAATAAAACGGAAAAAGTTGCGATTGCAATCGGCGCAACCGGCAAGGCCCAGGTTCAAGAAAAAGCGGCAGAGCCGGAAATTACTACCCCGCCCGCGCCAAAGGCAGAGATAAAAAAGGAATTGGAAGCAATCGCGCCGGCATTCAGCTTTGACGATGATGATATTGACGATGAAGAAATAGAAGAGCCCGCGCCAAAGCCGGCTTTGAAGCCTGCTGAAAAACCGGTTTCAAAACCGGCCGCGCCAGCGGCGGCCGCACAGCCCGCGGCAGTTTCAGCGAATGATTGCTCTGAATTTGCAATTGCCGGATATGGTCCGTCCGGTCAGCAAATCGGCTGGATACGCCCTGATCGCGGCGGATATAAATTTCATCCTTTTGCGGACAGCGATTGCACTGCGCCGACCGGAATTTATAATCCGGATAACGGAATAATAATGGATATAAAAAATCCAATGAAAAAAATCGGCACGGATGCGGAACATATAGGATACGGAAATTTCAATAACGGCGTGCTGCCGAAATTGTCTAATCCGGTGGCGACAAAGAACGAAAACCGCTCTCGCCAGCTGGACGCGCGCGATATAGACAAATATCAGATAGCGGGTTCCAAAACAGTATTTACCGCGCCGAAACCGGTCAATGAATTGACGCCGCCCGGCAATGTGAAATATTCCAGCAAGCCGTACGACAGAACTTTTGTCCTGCGCCAGTACAAGCCGATTCCGGCGACCATAGTCAATGAAATCCGCGCAGATGTGAATACTCTGGCAGGCAATTTGCCAGTACGCGCGACAGTGGATCGCAATGTGTATTCGGATAACGGGCGCACTGTGATTATTCCGGCGGGAACTCTTTTGCTGGGCTATGTCACGGGCAATTTGCCTGGGCCGTATAAAACCATAGGCAGAATGGATGTCCGCTGGTATCAATTTATCCGCCCGGACGGTGTGGAATTCAGCTTTGGCGGCCCGGACGGTCCTTTCAGCGGCGATTCCCAAGGACGGGTCGGCGTTCCGGGCCGCGGCAGCACTGATTATATAGAGCAATTCGTTATGCCGATGCTGACAGCGATAGTCCCAGCGGCGGTGAATATGATAGCGCCGATATCCGATAAATTCGTGAATCAAATAGACCTTGATAACAATACTGTTACGCAAACGGGCCAAGTGCGGTCGTCAGAGCTTGCAAAGAACGAGATTATCACTACTTGGAACAAAATAGCGCAAAAGCTGATGGTTGATATGATGGATAATACCACTCCGCCGTTTTCCATTGCGGCCGGAACGCGGATTACGGTGTTTTCGCCGATAGATTTGGCGATGACCTGCGGCGACGGCGGCGACAAGAAATGCTCTATCGCGGCGTTTGGCGCGGGCGGCGGCTCTATGCCGGGACACAGCGCGACGCCTGATTATAATGACGGCACTTGGACGGGTCAGGTCAGATCGTTTGATTTGCAGCAATATTGCGACGGCACTACGGGCAAGGTGAAATCCGGCTCGGAAGCGGCAATCCAAGCCGCAGGAATGGATTACCGCACGGTGCTGTTTTACTGCCAGTCGCAGCAGTATCAGGCGATAAATAATGTAAAGGCGGCGGCGGTTTTTGACAATCAAAAATCCAGCAGCAATGAAAAATCTATTTCAAACGCGGGGGGCGTGGGTTCGCAAACATATAATGAGAAAGTCCTGGGCTTGAAATATAACGACGACGGATCTATAAAGAATCCGTTCCAGAAAGAAGCGCCGCCGCCAGTGGCCGCGCCGGTCATAACCTGCGAAGACGGAACTGTTCCGGACGGGAACGGATGCTGCACCGGGGAAACATTTGATACTACGGTGGTGTCAGCGGACACCCCGAACGGGGCGTGCTGTCCGGCCGGCGGCGGGGATTGCTTTCCGCCGATATTATAAAACCGGCGAAAGCCGGTTTTATAATATAAGCGGAAAGTCAAAACAACGAAGTTGTTTTGAGAGCGACAAAGTCGCGCTTATGAGTTCGGTTTTGTAAGCGTAGCGCAACGAAACCGGTACGAATGGTAAGCAACGCGAACTATTTCCCTTTGCGAAGCGAAGGGGTAGATTTTCTTAACGAGCGCCGCGGCACGCGCGCGAGTTTAGAAAATCGGGGTAGCTGCCCGAACAAGCTCGGTCTAAATTCCCCTTCCCACAGGGAAGGGGTGGCAGCCGAAGGCTGACGGGGTAGGGGTAAAAATCATACATAGTTTGATCTTATTACCCCTACCCCGGCGCTACGCGCCACCCATTCCCCGTGGGAAGGGGATTTGCCACCGAGTTTTATTTCACTGATTGCTAATTAAAATCCGGCTTGTGCCGGATTTTTTTACGATTCGCATATAAAAGACTATGCGGCGTGAACGAATCGGAATATTAACAATAGTTTCAACTTATAATTGTAATTATTTATAATTTCGCTTTTTGATTTTATAACTTCTTGCCGTTGGGAATAAATTCATCGGCGTACAAAAAACAAGGAGAGAGAAAATGTTAAACCAACAATTAAAAACAGAACAAAACGCGGCGGGCTTTGTCAATGCGGAACAGATGTGGTTTTGGTTTTTATCGGCGCGAAAAATCCGCAACGGATTCGGACGGCGCGATGACGGCCCAGGAACCCGCGTCTGCCAATTGGTGGATGTTGAAACATTGATTACCAAATTATATCTGGCGGGCCGCCTGACCGACGAGCAATTGGCGGTTATGAAAGAGTTCGGAGAAAAGCGCCGCGCACCAATGCCATTGGTGTACGCGGAAAATAAAAAGTCTGCGCTTTGGCGATCCGCGATGGGGACGATCGGCGCGGCGGCGAACGCAAAAGGCTGGATTGAATGAAAAAATCGCGCGGCGATTTTTTTTTAATGCTTTTTTTGATAGGGCCCGGCGCGAATTCCAATTTGTGTAAGTGTAAAGAATTTTTCTTTTT
>JAIRZE010000041.1 GCA_031267375.1 Rickettsiales bacterium
AACTTTACCGCGGCGGACGCAAGCGTTAATGGCGCATTGTCGTCGGATTCCAAGAATATGGAAATATCGGGCAGCCTGACCCTGCTGGATACCGGAAAATTTTCCAGCATCACGGCCGAAGAATTATGGACCGGCACTCTGCGCCTTTCCGGGCTTTCCGTTTCAAACGCGACCTTGAAAGTGAATCAGTCTATGAATATGACGGCCGGGCGAGTGAACGCTATGTTCGCGACAGTCGGGTTCGCGGGATCAATAACGCCAAGATTGGTTGTCAGCGGGCGCCTGGAAGACGCGGCGGACAGCAAGTATTTTTGGGATTTCCAAACAAATAATGCGAATTTCAACGATGCGTCGCTGGCTAACCTTGGTCAAATGGCGTCTGCCGCGGTTTATCAGGAATCGGGCAGCGGGACGGAAAGCGGGCGAATTTTCAGCAGCGTCGCCGCGAATAAGAACGCGACCGCGGCGGATTTTATGAACGCGGTTTCGGATATAGCGTTGCGCGTGCGCGCAAAATATCAACAGTTGAATTTAGAGTAGTGGTCAGTTGTCAGTGGTTAGTGGTCAGCAGTCAGTATTTATTTGATATATTGTAAAATATGAAATACAATGCCCAAAACTAACCACTAACCCCTGACCACTATGAAAATAAAATGCGAATTTTGCAAAACAGAATACAGCGTCAGCACAAGACCCAGCGGACCGGTTGAATGCGCCGTCTGCGGACATATACAAACCGTTGCCGCACCGCGCCGCCGCGGATCGCTTTTGACTGTTTTGGCCAGCGTGTGCGCATTGCTGGCCGCCATTGTCTTTGCGGTGGTGATTATGGCGCGCGACACGGGACATACAAAGCGGAATCATCCGCTGACCGCCACGATAGAGTCAATCAGAACCGTGGTTGACGCTTTCGGAGAGCCGCATCTGGTCGTCAGCGGCCGCGTAAAAAATCAATCGCAAGAGATTTACGGGGTCCCGAACCTGCTGTTTGTCCTGCGGGATAACAAAGGCGCGGTCTTGGAAACTCAGAAATTCCTGCCGCCGGCGGCTATTCTGGACATTGGCGAATCGGCGGAGTTCTCGCATACTCTGTCTGCATCTGCCGCCGGGGTTAAAAAAGTTAATGTGGAACTGGAAACAGGGCAAATGGCAAATGGCAAAAGGCAGGAAAGAAAATGAAATATATAAAAAAAATCACATTGTTGGTATTAATCCTGGCACCCCTGCATTTTGCCTTTTGCCCTCTGCCATTGCAAGCCGGCACTGTGTTTGACACGCCTATGCCGACAAATCCGCCGGTTATAAATACATCTACCTTTTCCACAAACATAGATTTGGAAATAATCACGGGCTTGCGCGCGCGCCAGTATAAATTCAGTTTTCAGCGCGATAATAAAACAGTGGGGGCCGGCCTGGAACTTTTTGTCTTGGACGAATTTCCGTGTTTCAGCCAGAACGAAGACGCGCGGATCTGGATCGCGCCGGGCGCGGGCATTGACAAGTCCGCGAATATCCAGCTGACCTGCGTCTATGCGCCGACGCGCGTTCAGTTCGCGTGGCGCAATGCCAAAAAGGGCGCATCAAAGGGGATAACTCAGGGGCTTCTGGAATGCGCGCTGAAAGATGACAGCACGAATATAACGATTGATCTTGCGAAATGCGAAAAGACCAAAGAATGGAAAGATATAAGATAGAGCGGAGAGCGAAGATAGAAGAGCGAAGATAAATGAATTATGAAACACGAAATTTTGTTGCGAATGAATCGGATGCGGGCTTGCGGCTGGATAAGTTTCTGGCGAATCAGATGCCGGAATTTTCGCGGTCCGAGATTCAAAAATTTTGCATAGCAAAATTTTTGAAGGCAGAAGGCAAAAGGCAAAAGGCAAAACTGTCCGAGAAAATAAAATCCGGCGATGAATTTATTGTAGAAGTTCCAAATAATATTCAGCCGACTGCCTTTTGCCCTTTGCCCTCTGCCCTGGCATCCCTAGACATTTTATTTGAAGATTCAGATATTATCGTGATAAACAAGCCGCGCGGGGTGGCTATGTATCCCGGCGCCGGGCGCGAATCGGATACCCTGGTGCAAATGGTTCTGTCGCATACGACATTGTCAGCGATTGGCGATTCGGATCGTCCGGGGGTAGTGCACAGATTGGACAAAGACACCAGCGGGGCGGTGGTGCTGGCCAAAAGCGACGCGGCGCACCGCGTTTTGACCAAGATGTTTGCGGAACATAACCTGACGCGCAAATATATAACTTTTGTCTGGGGCGTGCCGAATTGGGAAGGGGCTGACATTTCCGGAAACATAGGACGCAGCACCAAGAACCGCCAGAAAATGACTATATTGAAACTGGGCGGCCGGGAAGCAAAAACGCACGCCGATGTTATGAACGCGTGGGCACGGGAAAATATATCGCAATTAAAGTGCACTCTGTTTACGGGAAGAACTCATCAGATACGGGTGCATTTGTCCGCGCACGGATTTCCGGTGCTGTGCGATCCCGTGTATGGCAAAGACGGGGCGCATCTGGGCAGCGTAAAGAATCCTGAATTGCTGGAATTTCTGCGCGGGCGGCGCGGTCAGATGCTGCACGCCGAGGTATTGGATTTTGCGCATCCGATAACAGGGGAAGCATTGCATTTCAAAGCCCGCCTGCCCGCCGATATGCAGGAATTGAAAGAGATTTTGAATGATTAAACTCGGTGCAATTCCCCTTTCCCCTGGAAAGGGGTGGCATCGCGAAGCGATGACGGGGTATGGGTCATAATGCTTTTTTATTACCCATACCCCGCCCCCTGCGGGGGCACCCCTTTCCGGGGGAAAGGGGATTTTAGACCGAGCTTATATTAAAATTCTGGAAAAGAAAAAATGACAAAATCAACTTTAACATTCTTTGTATTAACATACCACCACAGTCATTTGTTCATATCTATGAACTGCTTGCAGCGCTATGCAGGGCACCCGTTCCGCGTTGTAATTTACAACGACAATACCGATATTCTGACAGAGCAGGACATTGCGAATTTCGGATATACTCGCGGGAATCTGACTATAATAAATAATCAGAAAAATCTGGGATGCTTTCACGCGCGCTGGAACTGTTTGGAATATATGCGAGAGTATCCTGAAATCGCGACGGAATATTTTATGTTCTTGGACAGCGACGATCAGGTGATTGATATAAATTTCGGCACGGGAAAGGAAATAGTAAATCATAACGGCGTTGTGGTAAAAAGATTGACAGAGGTTTTGGATATATTGCGCGCGCCGACCGCATTGCAAAAATTGCTGGCGGAAAAGAATGAGTTTATAGAGCCTGAATGCCCGAAAACCGGCTGCGTCGGCGTGCTGTACCGCCCGGAAATGTGGTATGCTATGATGGACCTTGTGCGGGACTTTCTGCCACAGTTGTACGAACTGTACGGCAGCAAAAGAATATTGGAACCGGACGATGTTATTTATATGAACCTGATCAGAATGTTTATGGAGCATAGATTGGTGCAAAGCGGCGCGGCGGCGGACTATGCGGCGGCCCGGGAAATATTGTTTAATGACGCGCACCCGCTGAATCCGTATGAAAGGACGGATAATTATTCATACGCATTGACAATGATAGAGGCCAGGGCTGGAAGATACGCGGTGGAATCAGGCGTTACGGATTTTCGGTATGGAATATCATTGCATAGATATAAAACCTATGAAGATTTTTATAATACGCTGAGTGAAAGATTTTATAAGTATTTGGAAAACCTGGGTTAGATATTAAAAACGGTGTAAATTCCCCTTCTCGATGGGAAGGGGAATTTTCACCGTTTTTAATCCCTATCTGATCATATACCCGGTTTGTCTGTTCGCCTGGGAATAATTATAGCTGGCATTAGACAGCAATGCCGTCAAATTTTCAATACAAGTTTTTATCGTGCCATTCGGACCTGTTGTCATATAGCTTTGTGTCTTGCAGTTTTCCACTCCCTTGCAAAATTCCGGTGCCGGATTGCCTTTTGACGACACGCATACATTAGAACCATAGGTCAGCGCATTGCTTGCATCATTTGCAATCTGCCGCCTTATGTTATTTGAATAATCCTTGTTCTCAAACGCGGCGCGCGTTATGGACAAATTGTTTTGCAAACAGGAAATTACTTCCGGCGGGGTTCCTTTGCCCGTGCAGTTCTGGGTCCCGGATAATCCGTTGCTGGACGATCCGCCGGCACCGCCGCCCGATGCAGCTTCCGCGGCGGCGCCGGCCGCTTCCATTTTCGCGGTCAAAATCGCCTTTTCCAATTGAATCTTGAACCGCTTGATAGTCGTTTCCAGATAGTCGTACTGCTTTTTCATCTGCTGGGTCATTATGGTGGTTTTCAGCGCCACGACTTCGTTCATAGTATTTTTTAAGTTCGCGTCATCGGGATTGCTGATCAGCCCGACATTATAGGCAGCGGTGCTGCACAGCGCCAGGCGCTGATTCACATATTCGTTATTTTCATCTGCGCAAGACGAATCTGTCGCGGCAAACGCCGGCGCCGCCACAAGAATAGAAAACAGCAGACAACAAGCGGCAAAAATTTTGATTCTTGGCTCGGTGGAAATTCCCCTTCGCTGGCGAAGGGGTGGCCACGGAGTGGCCGGGGTAGTGGTTATAAAACAAACATTGTTCTTATTGTCCACTACCCCGTCATCCGTCTCCGCCCTGCGGGCTCCGCCGAGATGCCACCCCTTCGCCAGCGAAGGGGAATCGCTCCGAGCTTTCATATCAATAAAGATTCTTTTTATTTTTTTCATTATATTTTATTTACTTACAATTCGGATATGTCCCGCCGGCAGCGCACTCGCAAGAATTTGATCCCAAATTATAATACAAATCCCCAGTTGCCCCATATTTTTCACAATTGCAAGTATCGTTAGTTGTGTCAAAAAGCCCATTGCAATATTTTGAAGAGCCTTTGCCGGATTTAGGTCTGACCTCTGCCCCCCCCCCCCGGGGGGTTGTGGGTGGGTGGTGGGGGGGTGTTGGGGGT
>JAIRZE010000044.1 GCA_031267375.1 Rickettsiales bacterium
CGCCCCGATAACATAGGCGATTATTGCCCCGATCAGACTGCCGATTGCTGCAATCGCGACCACGGCCGCCACCCGCTTTTTATTCGCGATTATGGGCGGGGTCATAAAAACCTCTGGCGGGATGAACAGAAAAATGGAGTCGCACAGGGTCAGGAAAAACACCAGCCAAAGCGCTGCCGGGCTGTCCGATTTTTTTAACAGGTATTCTTGCAGTTTCATAAATCACAGTATATACTAATACCCCAGGGGGCGCAAAAGGAAAATTCAAATGATTTCAACAAAAGTAAATGTAATGCCAATGCCTTGATTCCCGCCTGCATAACCAAAAGATCAAAATGAAAAAACAAATAAATTCAAATCGCGGTGAAAAAATCGCCAGCAAAGTTCAAATCTTGGCGGCGGAAATTCTGCGCGATAATTATCCGGATATTTCCATAACTCTGACCGGCAGCGAATCGCACGGCGGCTTGCAATTCGTGCGGCTGTTTTGGCAGGGCGACAAAGCTTTGCAGGCGCGACTGAATGGCATAACAGGGCAGGTGCGGTTTGAACTGGCCGCGCGTATGAATCAAAAATATGTTCCGGATTTGCAGTTTGCTTATGACGACACTTTGGAAAAAGCCCAGAAAATTGAAGAATTGTTGAAAAATATATAGACAGGTATTATAATAATATACGAACAAAGGATAGACTATGCCGCAAATATCAGTATTTTATGGAATTGTCATAGCGATGTATTTTGATGACCATTTGCCGCCGCATTTTCACGCTTTTTATGCAGAGTATGAGGCTCAGTTTGATTTCAATGGAAAAATTATTGCCGGAAAAATGCCAAATAAAAAGAAAAAACTGATAGAAGCCTGGGTAATTATTCACAAGGAAGACTTGGAAGTAAACTGGAAATTGCTTCACAATAGTGGCGAACCAATAAAAATAGAGCCATTAAAATAAAAGGATTTATTATGAAAAATAATAAAATGATTCATATAATTTCCGTTTTTCCGCTCCCGGATTATAAGCTTTTGGTAGAATTTGATACAAAAGAAAAGAAAAGCTTTGATATGACGGGGTATATAAAAAATGGGGTATTCAGGCAGCTGGCGGATGTAGAGAAATTTAATCAAGTCAGAATAAGCCTTGGGACCGTGGCCTGGGGGGATATGTTGGATATTGCCCCGGAAAAAATATACTCTGACGGAATTCCTGTTTAATAATGAAACATATCAGAATTCCCGACCCGCGCCACGAATACGGCTGCGCCGTATCGCGGACGCTCTCGGGAATGACAAGATAATAATGAAACATATTAGAAACTTTGCAATTGTCGCGCACATTGATCACGGAAAGTCTACACTTTCCGACCGCCTGATTGAATTCACTGGCGGTCTGGATTCGCGCGAGATGAAGGCCCAGGTTCTGGACTCTATGGACATAGAGCGCGAGCGCGGAATCACTATAAAGGCCCAGACCGTGCGCTTGAATTACAAAGCAAAAGACAGTCAGGTTTATCAGCTGAATTTAATGGATACCCCCGGCCACGTGGACTTTACATACGAAGTATCGCGTTCTCTGGCCGCCTGCGAAGGCGCTTTGATTCTGGTTGACGCCACCCAGGGCGTTCAGGCCCAGACATTGGCCAATGCTTATCTTGCGCTGGACAATGATTTGGAAATGCTGCCTGTCATAAACAAGATTGATTTGCCGTCGTCCGATGTTCAATCCGCCAAAGAGCAGATCGCCGATGTAATCGGACTGGATGCGAAAGACGCGCGCAGCGTTTCCGGCAAGACGGGGCAGGGCGTTCCGGAATTATTGGAAGAAATTGTAAGCAAATTGCCTGGGCCGCGCGGAAATCCGGACGGGGCGACGCGGGCGCTGCTGGTGGATTCTTGGTACGATTCCTATCTGGGCGTTGTTGTTTTGGTCCGCGTGGTTGACGGAAAATTATCGCGCGGGCAAAAGATAAAGTTTATGGCGACCGGCGCGGAATACGCGATTGATAAAATCGGATACTTTACGCCGAAAATGATTTATACAGACGGATTGGAAACCGGAGAAATCGGATTTATCATAACCGGAATGAAGACTATTCACGATTGCAAGGTTGGCGACACCATTACAGACGCGCGGGAAAATGTAGAAAAATTGCCCGGGTTCAAGCCCAGCATACCGGTCGTATTTTCATCTTTCTTTCCGGTAGAGGCCGACGATTATCCGGCTTTGCGCGACGGCGCTGAAAAGCTGGCCTTGAACGATTCGTCTTTCGTGTTTGAAGTTGAAAAGTCTTCCGCGTTGGGCTTTGGCCTGCGCTGCGGATTTCTGGGCTTGCTGCATATGGAAATTATCAGCGAGCGTTTAAGCCGCGAATTCAATCTGAATCTTATCAACACTATACCAAGCGTGCTGTATAAGGTGCATTTAAGAGGAAAAAACGATGGGCAAAAGGACAAAAGGACAGATGGACAGGCGCCGAATAAAATGTCCATCTGTCCATCTGACCATTTGTCCTTACAAATTAATAAGAATATCATAAACTTAGAAAACCCGGCGGATATGCCCGCGCCGGAACAAATTGATTTTATAGAAGAGCCCTGGGTTGTCGCCACCATTATGTCGCCAGATCAATACCTGGGCGCGATTATGTCGCTGTGCGTTGAACGCCGCGGCATTCAAGAAAATTTATCTTATGTCGGAAATCGCGCGGTCTTGGTCTATCGCTTGCCGCTGGCGGAAATAGTTTTTGACTTTTACGATCGCTTGAAATCTCTGACATCCGGATACGCCAGCTTTGAATATCATCTGGACGGGTATCAGCAATCCGATCTGGTAAAGGTTTCCGTGCTTGTGAATGAAGAGCCGGTAGAGCCTTTGTCTTTTATGTGCCACCGCTCTTTTGCTGAAAAGCGCGGCCGCCAGATTGTGGAAAAATTAAAGGATTTAATTCCGCGGCATCAATTCAAGATTCCGATCCAGGCGGCGATTGGCGGAAAAATCATAGCGCGCGAAACTATTGCGGCTTTCCGTAAAGATGTTACGGCAAAGTGCTATGGCGGGGATATAACGCGCAAGCGGAAACTGTTGGAAAAGCAAAAGGAAGGCAAAAAGCGCTTGCGCAGTTTCGGCAATGTGGAAATCCCGCAGACGGCTTTTATAAATGCTTTGAAGGTCTAAGGGTGGGAAATGGCGCATCAGTTTTACTTTTCTCCGCATATACTTGATCACTTGCCCGTGCCGGCGGCCGGCTTTGATGTGGTTCAAGACACCGCAGAGCCGCGCCTGCGTATGTACATTACTTCGCGCGGGGTAAAGTCTTTCTTTGTTCGCAAAAGAATAAACGGACGCGATCGCCGCGTAATTATCGGGACTTATCCGAAAATGGAAATTCCGGACGCCCGCGCCGCCGTAGACTCTGCTTTGAAAGCTGTAATCGTAAAGCCCGCGGTGCGCCGCAAAAAAACAGGCTTTCAAAAAATAGCCGATCTTTATTTATTAAAAAAAGTCCGCCGTAGCGAAGCCAATCGCGACAAGTTGATTCGTCAGATGAAACAGCACATCAGTCCGTTATTTCCGAAGAATGTTCAAGATATAACGGCCGGCGATGTTGCGGATACTCTGTCAAAAATCGGCGGCGCGGCGATTCGCAATCGTATGCACGAATTGCTGGACAGCATTTTCAAATTCTCTGTCCTGGGCGGATACATAACTGAAAATCCAATCGCTGTCGTAAAAAAAGTAAAAGAGCAGCGCCGCAGCCGTCCGCTGGACGCGGCCGCATTAAATCGCTTGGTCGCGGCGGCGAATCGTTTGCCGGATCAAAATATCCGCAGCGCTTTTTTAATGCTGGTTTACGGATTCGCGCCTAAGTCCAAGGTTTTTTCTATGCGCTGGAAAGATCTGGATTTTAATAATTATACCTGGGCCGGACAGCCTTTGTCGGACTTGGCCGTTGTCTTGCTGGAACAATTGCCCCAGGACGGAAAATGGGTTTTCCCTGGACGGGGCGGGCGGCATATTACTGATCCGCGAATGGCTTGGAAGCGGCTCGCCGCGTCGGCGCGGGTGCCGTCCGCGCAAATGGATGATGTGCATAAATTTATAATGCGGCGTCTGCAATGGGCGAACGCCCGCGAAGATTTGCGCTGCAATATGAATGACACTTTGTCAAGCGTTTTGTTATAGTTGGTTATAATTCTTGACTGGTCCTGCAAAAAATGGTAATTTGTTGCATTGACGCCCCGAAGAAAAAAGATATAGGGCCGACAGTTTAACCAAACAAAGGAAAAATAAATGACAACTTTTGAACAAGTAAAGAAAATCGTCGCGGACAAACTGGGCGTGGACGAAGCCAAAGTCGTGGAAAGCGCGGCATTCGTAAACGATCTGGGCGCGGATTCTCTGGATGTTGTTGAATTCGTTATGGAAGTTGAAAAAGAATTCAACATTACCATTCCAGACGAAGAAGCCGGCAAATTGGTCACGGTTGGCGATGCGGTGAAATTCATTGACGCGCATAAAAAAGGCGCGAAAGTCGTTGAAATGAAACCTGCTGTATCGGGTTCCGGCGATTTGAAAATGGCTGCATAAGTTTGTTTTTATAAAACATCTGATCCCGCCATCCGGCGGGATTTTTTGTGGGAAAATAAGCTCGGTCTAAATTCCCCACTTTTCCCATTTCCCCCTTTCTCTTTCTCTTTTGACTTTTTGTCCTATTTGTGTAAAATCAATCATAAGCGCTTTAATCGCGCACAACCATAATAAAGGATATTTTTATGCGACGCGTTGTAATCACTGGTATGGGCATCGTTTCCCCCGTTGGCACAGGTGTGG
>JAIRZE010000069.1 GCA_031267375.1 Rickettsiales bacterium
CGAATTCATAAAAACGCATGAGCGTTTTTAAAGTTGAAATAGCAAAGTTGAAAGTTGAAATAATGACAAAATTTGCGAAGAAAATTTTGTAATCAATTTGTCGCGGCTTTGCCGCGACGCCATATTTTAACTTTTATCTTTCAACTTTCAACTTTAATAAAAATCCGCGCTTTGCGCGGATTTTTACAACCCCAAAATATTCTCGAACAAACTTCTATTTATTTTCTGCCCCATTGAATCGGCATAGTAAGAGCGTCCGGTATTGTCGCATGCCTTGTAAAATCCGGTCGGATACAGCCTTATTCCGCGGCATCCGATTACAAGCATTCTGTCAGTGCCGATCAGATCTGCGCGCGGTCCCAAAAACATTTTTGAAAAGTAATCCTTTGTATCGCGCGGCAAAGAACAACGATAAGGCGCGTATAAGACATCGCCGCGCTTGATCAGTCTGTCCATATTGTATTTCTGCATATTCATGGAAAGAATATATGTCTGATAAGGCGACAGCCGCAGGCGTTCCGAAATTTTTTCCAGATATGTTTTGTTCATTTGCATTCCCTCTTTTACTAAAATGATACAAAAATCTAGCGGGGATATAAATAAGAATGAGTTCATAACAAAAACTGAGAGTTGACCATCGCCTCCGCGAGAGTGACATGTGTCGGCTGTGCCGACAAGCTGATGACAATTTGAGATGCTCGCCTTCGCGAGCATGACGATCTCATTTAAATCAACATTTATTCAGAATTTGGTAAATATGAATTTTTAAGAAATCTGGATAAACTTACGTTATAAAGTAAGTCGTCATGCTCAGCTTGGCTGAGCATCTCAAATTGTAATAGAGCCGTCGCCGTAGGCGACTCAATATTTCAACTTTTAACTTTCAACTCTCAACTTTAAATTAAAAGAACCGGCCGCGGCCGGTTCTTTTAATTTTTCTTTCGGACCTGAATATGCACCTCGCGGAGCTGTTTTTCCGATACCTCGCGCGGGGCGCCCAGCATTAAATCCTGGCCGCGCTGGTTTGTCGGGAATGCGACAACTTCGCGCAGGTTCGGTTCGCCGAGAAGTATGCACGCAATGCGATCCAGGCCGAACGCGCATCCGCCGTGCGGCGGCGCGCCGTATTGAAATGCGTTATACATTCCGCCGAACTTGTCTTTGACCTCTTCCTCTGTCATGCCGGTCACAGCAAATAATTGCAGCATCACGCGCGGGTTATAATTGCGAAGACCGCCGGAACAAATCTCATTCCCATTCAGAACCATGTCATACTGGAATGCCTTTAATTTCAAGGGATCCGACAAGTCCAGATTTTCAAGGTCGCCTTGCGGCCGACTGAACGGATTATGTCCGAACGCAATTCCGGTTGACGAGTCCGGGTCTTCTTCAAAGAATGGAAAATCTTCAACCCAGCAAAGACGAAATTCGCGCGGGTTAATCAGGCCCAGCTCTTCCCCGAAACGAATGCGCAGCTTTCCGGCGGCCTTGGCGGCTGTTTCCGCTTTTTCACAGACAAAGAAAACGCTGTCGCCATCTTTAACATTGCAGATTTCACGTATCTTGGAAATGCGTTCCGCATCCAGTTTCTTTGCAACCGGACCTTTCGCACCGTCGGCTGCAAAAACTATATAGCCCAGCCCGGCCAGGCCAAGCTCATCTTTCGCGAATGATTCCGTCTTGTCAAACCAAGACCGTGGACGGTCTGCAGAATTTGGCGCCGGGATTGCGCGGACAACACTGCCCGCGGCGACGGCGCTTGCGAACACGCCGAAATCACTGTTTGCAAAAACATCCGACACGTCAGAAATTATAATAGGATTGCGCAGGTCGGGTTTGTCGATTCCGTATTTCAACATAACTTCGTCGAATGTAAAATGCGGGATTTCCGGGTGCAGTTTGCCGTCCGGCGCAAATTCACGAATCAGCGCGGGCATGACTTCGTCGCCGATTGCCTGCACGTCTTTTTGTTCAACGAAGGACATTTCAAGGTCCAGCTGATAGAATTCCAGCATGCGGTCGGCGCGCAAATCTTCGTCGCGCATGCATGGCGCTATTTGGAAATAACGGTCGAATCCCGCGATCTGCAATAATTGCTTGAACTGTTGCGGGGCCTGGGGCAATGCGTAAAACATGCCGTGATGCAGACGTGACGGCACAAGAAAGTCTCTGGCGCCTTCGGGTGATGACGCGGTTAAAATCGGCGTCTGGAATTCTGAAAATCCCAATTCCCACATCTTGTCGCGGCAGAATTTCATCATGCGGTTGCGGAATAAAATATTTTTATGCAGCGTTTCACGGCGCAAATCGACATAGCGGTATTTCAAACGCAAATCTTCCGCAACACTGCCGTCGTCGCCGAATACCTGGAACGGCAGAACTTCGGATTCCGTCAGAACCTTGTATTCCGTGACCTTGATTTCTATAGCGCCGGTCGGGATCTTGTCGTTGACGGCGGATTCGTCGCGTGCGACAACCGTGCCGCCAATCATAATGACAGATTCCGGATGCAGCTTTTCAACGCCCGCCAATTTTGAATCAGTCAAATCAAACACGCATTGCGTTATGCCGTAATTATCGCGCAGATCAACGAACAGCAGCGATCCATGATCGCGCTTGCGATGCACCCATCCGGAAAGGCGGACGACTGCCCCGACATTGGCGGCTGTTAATTCCCCACAAGTATTTGTACGATAAATATTAGAATTCATTCTTAGCACCTTTATGTATTTTATCTGCAAGCAGGGGCGTGAGATTTGCGCACGCGGTGCCACCCTGGTTTTTAACTTTATATTTTGCTTGTTACCGCTCGCCGGGCGTCAACCGGGTCATAACGGGTTAAAAGCTTTGCCATTGTAGCCCAGCCCAAATAAAAATCAAGTTGATTTTCAAAAATTCTTCACTTGGATCTGCCAAGCATCAGCGAAGCGCAATTCCTGTTCCGCGGCCCGAACAGGCTGACGCCTTAAAAAAACCGGTCTTTTGACCGGGTTTTTATGAAATATTTTTACCTTGACGATCAAAAAATCAAGTTGATTTTTGGGTCCGGGCTGTTATAATGCCACGGAAATTTGTAAAATTTAATTATAATGCGTCAGATGGCGCGTATTCTGGGATTTTTTGCGAGGGAGTGTATATAGACATACATGACCGAGCAAAAAATCCTAGAAACGCAAGCCAGATGATGTAGTATAATTAAATTTTGGCCCCTTTAGTATAATGGTAGAACACGTCCTTGGTAAGGACGAGGCGCAAGTCCGATTCTTGCAAGGGGCACCATTCATCCGATTCATCTTAAAATCATTCGCTAACCCATATATTGCAAGGGTTTTACCAGTCCTAAACCCCTCTTTCCTACTATATTTGCAAATTGATTGAAAAATAGTTCCAAGAATCTTTCTTTTTGCTG
>JAIRZE010000092.1 GCA_031267375.1 Rickettsiales bacterium
GAAAAAATTGCCAATCTGGTGGCGCAAATTGCAGAAATGGTCGGCAAAATCCAAGGCTCTGGCGAATATGGCCGTAATTTGCATTTACGAAAAATCAACCGTTTGCGCTCTATCCAGTCTTCCACCGCGATAGAAGGAAACTCATTATCATTTGAACAGATTACCGATGTGATAAAAGGCAAGCGTATTATCGGCAACCCGCGCGAAATCAAAGAAGTCAAAAATGCATACGAAGCATATGAACATATTTTGACTTTCAATCCGTTTAATACAAAAGATTTTCTGACTGCACATAAACTTTTGACATTGGACCTGGTAAATGAATCCGGCAAATATCGCAGCGGTAATGTTGGCGTGTTCGCTGGGGAAAAAGTCGTTCATATCGGCGCAAAGCCACGATTTGTCCCGGGCCTTGTGTCGGACCTGTTTGAATGGGCGAAAAAATCGGATATTCATCCGCTGATTAAAAGTTCCGTAATGCACTTTGAAATAGAGTTTATTCATCCGTTTGCGGACGGCAATGGTCGCATTGGGCGGTTGTGGCAGACTTTGGTGTTGTCAAAATGGAGTGAAATTTTTGCCTGGGTGCCGATTGAAACGATTGTTTATGAAAATCAAGCGGAATACTATGCGGTGCTGGGGCGGGCAGAAAAAACTGGAAATTCCACAGAATTCATAGAATTTATGCTTGGGGCGATAGCTGCGGCGTTAAAAGAATTGCCAACCAAGAAAATTACCGATATAATTCCCGATAAAATTACCGATAAGCTGGGTAAAGCGGAATTGGAGTTCTTGCAGAATATTATCGGATTTCTTGAAAACAATGGTACGATTGATAATTATCGGGCGCAATTGCTGACCAATAAATCAGCAGAGAGCATAAAGAAATATTTTGCCGCACTTGTATCCGCAGGCATCTTGACCGCAACTGGCCAGAATAAGGGCAGAAAATATAAGTTGAGCAAGATTTAATATAAAGAAAATTGCAAAGATATTCAAATGAAATTTAATCCATTCAAAATCTTTGCCGGGCATCGCTGCCGCTATCAATTCCCAATCAGTTTGATCAATCCCGTTTTCCCGGCTTCCGATATCTTGGCCGATATTGCCGCAATGGATCCCGATTCATATCGCTCCGCAAAAGAAAAATTATTTTCCGGATTGGACGATGATTCCATTCGCATTTTGCAACAAGTGTTTG
Organism: Rickettsiales bacterium; assembly: GCA_031267375.1. Taxonomy (GTDB): domain Bacteria; phylum Pseudomonadota; class Alphaproteobacteria; order Rs-D84; family Rs-D84; genus JAIRZE01. Next base: position 1,202 of record JAIRZE010000092.1, read on the forward strand.
ATCGGTACGAGCTGACCCTGGAAACCGGCCAGATAGAATTCAATATGTCGCGAATGACCGCCGCCGAAGTAATCTTTGGCGAAACCGTTATGCGCCGCTTTTACAAAGACATAAAGACGCGCGCAAACCATTACGAATGGCGCGGATTCAAGCTGCCGCATTGCGCCCGGTTTGAGCCTTCGGTTTTCCTGACAAATCACGGGCTGGATTCCGTTCCGTCGGCCATTCGGCTGAATGAAAATCCGGACCTGGTCATTCTGGATGTCGGCGGCAGCGCGGGCGATTCCTGCCTGATATTTCGCAAGCGGTTTCCAAATAACAAAATCATATCTTTTGAACCTATCGGCGCCAATGTGGAATTGGCGAAACAGACCATCGCTTTGAACAATTTGCAGAATGTAAAAATTGAAAACATTGCCCTGACAGATATTTTAGGCGATGTATGGTTTGATACAGACTGCGCGGGCGCGGAATGCCAGGAATCCCGGATTCCTGGCGTCGGCGCAAAATGCGCCGCCGCCACTTTGGACAGCTGGATTATAAAAAATCCTATGCGCATCGGTATGATAAAAATTGATGTAGAAGGCGGCGAGCATAAATTCTTGGACGGCGCAATGGAAACGATCAAACGCGATCGCCCGATTTTATTGTTGTCCATTTATCATAATCTGGACCAGCTTTTGACTATAAAGCCGCGGATAGAAGCATTGGGACTGGGGTACAAATTGCATATTTTCAAGCCGGTTGATACTCTGTTTCTGGAAATACTGCTGATTGCGCAACCGGAATAAAATTCCTTTTTTTCTTGAAAAGAAAAAATTAATGGTTAAACTTATCGGGAAATAAAAAAAGGCCGCACATAAATGCTGAAAAAGATTGCAATAATATTTACCGGTTTGTTCATCGTCGCCGCTGGCGCAGGTGCCGCAGAGTCCACGAAAAAGAAAAATCCTTTCTTTGGGGATTATGAAAACCAGATTATGATAAACCTGGGCCAGGGTGTGAACTCTTTCGCTTTGGTTGCGCCGCCGTCCGATTTTGTTCCGTTTAATATGATAGAGTTTCAATATTCCCAGCCGAATACTTTTTTCAGATTGCCGGGTCGCCAGAACCTGCGCTTGATAAAGACTTTCGGCTATGGCAAGAAATATTGGTATACGGATTACGAGCATACATACGAATGGAACTGGACCGAGTATTCAACGGAAATGGCGATTATTTCCGAAGATGTCACGCTGTACAGCGGCGAGCATTTTTATTTCGGCGCGGGCGCGGGCGCGGGCGTGCAAGGCCGCCAGAACGAGAGAATGGGAACAAAATTCCTGTTGGCATTCAAATTATTCGCCGGATATAGAGTAAGTGATAGGTGGAGTATTGAACTGTTTGACCAACACTATTCAAACGGCGATACGGGCGGGGTTGCGAATTATTCGTATAACTTCTGGGGCCTGGGCGCCGGGTATAATTTTTAATTCGCAATTATCAATTAGCAATGAGCAATTAATTGATAATTGCTAATTGATAATTGCTCATTTTTACTGACCCCATCATCTAGCGGTTAGGATGCCAGATTCTCATTCTGGAAACACGGGTTCGATTCCCGTTGGGGTTGCCAAAGTTTTTCAAAAGTTATTTTGAAAATGATAAAGCGCGGTGCAATTCCCCTTTCCAGGGGAAAGGGGTGGACGCCGCAGGCGGACGGGGTATGGGTAATAAAATGAAGTATGACCCATACCCCGGCGCTACGCGCCACCCCTTTCCGGGGGAAAGGGGAATTGCACCGAGCTTAATTTTTTCTTTTTATATTCCGAAACTTTCCGCTTGCAAAAAAGAATTTTTTCCTTATAATAATCAAACCTTTTAATAATTAAATGATTTAATGAAATGGCGCAAAAAGAATTTATAAATCTTATAGAGCAGAATCTGCGCGTTGTCGGCTGGCTGGCTGACCGCCTGGAAACGCGTATTCCGGCGGAAAACGAATCGGTCTTTTCATCCTACACCCGCCAGCAATTAAAGCTGTTGGTTCGCCTGCACATCGGCGGCCGCGCGTTATTGAAAGATATTGCGCATCGCGAATCGGTATCCGCCGCAAATCTTTGCGCCGCGCTTAAAAAGCTGGAATCGGATGATTTGATATTGCGCGAGGTTGATAAAAACGATCGCCGCAATACTTGGTATTCGGTATCCCCGGCCGGTGAAGTCGTTGTCAAAAAGGCTATGTCCGCACTGCGCATTCGCGCGGCGGAATTATTTTCCGGCATCAGCAAAAGCGACGAGGCACGCCTGACATCCGCCCTGCGCGATATGAATGAAATATTAAACAATATTAAAAAAAATAAAGAGTGAGAAATGAAAAAGATAGCTATTTTTGCCTTATGCCTTATGCCCTATGCCTTTGACGCGCAAGCGCTGGATTTATCCTTTGATGATGCTATTTCGCGCATTGCGGCCGAATCGCACGATCTGAAAAAGGCCGACGCGAATCTTAAAAAGTCCCAGGCAGCGCTGGATTCCGCCAATGCCAACCGCTGGTTCAAGCTGGACGGATCCGCCACATATATGAACACGATCAATGTTGAAAAGCCGGGTCAGCCGATGGCCATAGCTATGCCGGGCGGACTGGGTGGACTTCCTATACCGCCGATAGATTTTCAAATCCCGGACAATATTTTAATGGCCGGCGTCACGGCCAGCCAGCCGATTTATACTTTTGGAAAAATAGGAAACGCAGTTGATTCAGTTCGCAGCGCTATCAAAATGTCCGAGGCTGGAAAAGAATTGGCCCGCCGCGAAGTAAAGTATGCCGCCGCGAATTTATACTGGACCGCAAAGATGACGGACGGTCTGGTGGAAATTTCCAAAAAATCTTTGAACAATGCAATCGCCGCGCGCAAGAGTTTGGGCGCCGCCGGCCGCGCTTCGCGTTCCAACCTTATCAAAATAGAGGCCGATATTGCGACCAAAGAAATAAACCTTTCCGATGCGGAATTCAATCGCGACACCGCGCACAGGATGCTGAAAATTCTTGCCGGAATTGATACGGCAGAGCCTTTGAACTTAACAGATGAAATCCCAGGCAGCTTTCCAGAGCTGTCCGCTGGAAAAATATCGGGCAATCCGGAATGGGATATGCTGGACCAGCAGGTTCGCCATTACGAATCATTGGCGTCGTCAAAGCGATCCGGCGGCTATCCGACATTGGCCGCGACCGCGTCTTACAACTATATAGCGACGCATACTGATTACAATGTTTTTAACGGAAACAAGACCCAGGCGGCTTATTGGGGATTGTCTTTGCAGGTTCCGATTTTTAACGGCGGATTGGATCGCGCGAATGCGACGATAGAGGCTATGAATGCCGAAGCCGCCCGCAACGACCTGGACAAGTCCAAAAAATTAAAGACCGAAGAATACGACACGGCGGTATTGAAATACAATCACTTGCGCGGAAACTTGGATAATTTGGAAAACGCGCGCGGCCTGGCGGAAAAGACTTATTCCATTTCAAAGGACAGGTTTGCCGCCGGACAGACATCCGCGGTAGAATTGTCCGATGTGTCCGCGTCTTTGGCGCAATTGGATATGGCGCTGCTTAATGCAAAATACAATCTGCTGATGTCGGCAGAGTCCGTTAAAAAATTAGGCGGAGAATAGGCTATGAAGAAAATCATTTATATCTTGGTTGCGGCGGCGCTGTGCGCGGTTATCGGATACAGGGTTTATTCAATTCACGAAGAAAATCAGCGCGCTGTATTCAATGCCGCGCGTATGGAGGCCGCGCCTGTGGAGACCATTGTTATGCGCGAGAAAATGGACTCTTTGAAAGAGCCTTTGTTCATAAAAAACAATACTGCAAAAGTGTCTTCCGCGCGCGTGTACAGATTCGGCATAGGCCAGCATATCGGCACCGGGCGCATAATTTCCGTATCTACAAAAATTGACCTGGATTCCGGAATGCATATTATAAAAACATCCGGCGCCGGCAACGGTTTGCAATTTGCCGAATCCCATTGGACTGGATTTTTCGTGCCGGTATCCGCCATACAAAATAATTCAGTTATGATTATGGAAAACGGAACCGCCGTTAAACGCGAAGTCAAAGTCGCAAATCGCGACGCTGTGCAGGCCTTTATCTCGCGCGGGTTGCGCGATGGCGACATAGTCATATTATCCACGGTTGCAGAAGGGGCAAAAGTAATCAGTAATCAGTAATCAGTTATCAGTAATCAGTAGTATGATTGTGAATGAACAATTTTCTTAAAAAATAAAATTATTTATTCACAAGCGACATAATACTGATTACTGATAACTGATTACTGATTACTAAGCGAACGGAGTGAGCTTATGTTGAATTTCTTTATAAAGCGGCCGGTTACCACGGTTATGTTTGTTTTGTTCTGGGTGGTTATGGGCGTTGTTTCTTATCCGAAAATGAATGTAGAGGCCCAGCCCGCTATGGACTTTCCAATGGTAACCGCCACCTTTGTTTATCCGGGCGCGGGACCGGTGGAAATTGAATCCCAAATTATCAAGCGCGCCGAAGATGTCATCAGCGAAGTTGCCGGCGTCAAAAAAATTACTTCCCAGGCGTTTGAGTCCGGCGGCTTTGTTATGGCCGAATTCAAAATGGGCGTGAATGTAAACGACAAGGCCGCAGAGATGAAGGCCAAGATAGAGGCCGTGGAATCACAAATGCCGGCGGATATGAAAAAGCCGGTTATTGAAAAACTGAATCCCTTGCAGCAATCCGTCGTTGACATCGTCTTGACCGGAAGCGACGCCAGGTCTTTGGAGCAATTCGTATCTGACGATTTCTCGCGGAAACTGACCGGGCTGTCCGGTGTCGCGTCTGCGACCAGTTTTGGCGGGCAAACCCGCGCTATCCGCGTGCAGATGGATCCCGAATTAATGGCCGCCCGCGGAATTTCCGTATTGGATGTAGTCGGCGCTATGGGCGCTTATAACATAAATGTTCCCGGCGGCAAGATAGAGACCAGCGCCAATTCAAACATAGTTCGCTTTGTCGGCGAATTCGCATCTGTTTCC
>JAIRZE010000100.1 GCA_031267375.1 Rickettsiales bacterium
ATCGGCCCCTTGCCGATCAGCCAGGGCAATGTCATTTTTTCCTGGACCAATTTTGGCGCCGCGCCGGTTTCAATTATCGTCCATTCCGCGCCGCTGGGCCGAATCCGGCGCTGCGCCAAATCCAGGTCTTGTTTTATAAAACCGTTGTCTGGCATCATACCGGATGCGCGTAAAAGATATACGCGCGCGTTTTCCCAATCGGAATTATCCGCCGCCGTATTCAGAAAGTACAGCCCCGCCAAGTATGTCAACGCCGGATTCATAATATCGGAATAGGCACGCCACTGTGAATATTCCGACGACGACGCGGATTCAATTTCTTTTGCCCTTTTGCCTTGGTCCTTTGACCTTTCTTTTACCAGGCTGGCGTATTCGCTGCTGAATTTCTGCTGACGCGCATAAGATTGATTTATGATGACGCGCGCGGTATCAAAATCGCCAAGTGCCAGCGCGTCCAACAATTGATAATACGATGCAAACAATTCATCCATCATATAGGGCTTGTAGTCGTTGGTGCGGGCGCCGCCGACCAAGGTCGCGGCTTCTGCGGCAATGCTTGTCTGGGTCGGACTTTCGTTTTGTTTGTTAAATTCTTCAAATTTCGCATCGGATTTTTGAAAGTCTTCTTGGTAAAAAAGTTCCTGCCCGGATTGAAGCAGGGCCAGGTTTCCGCCCCCGCAGGAACAAAGTATAAATGACAAAAGGACAAAAGGACAAATGGACAGAACGAATGTCCATTTGTCCTTTTGTCCTTTTGTCCTTTTGTCTTTTTTCATTTTTTATTTATAAAGTCGCTTTTATTTGTTCAACTTCATAACACTCTATCCGATCGCCAACCTGCAAATCATTGTACTTGTCAAAACTCATACCGAATTCAACGCCGACGCCGACTTCCTTTACCTCGTTCTTTTCGCGCTTTAACACGCCGATTTTGCCGTCATAAATCACGACATTGTCGCGCAGCAGGCGAACGAACGCATCTTTCTTTATAACGCCCTCAGACACGCGGCAACCCGCGACCTTGGTACCTTTGCCGACAGTAAACAAAGCGATGACATCCGCATAGCCGATAAAATTCTCGCGACGCGTCGGGGCCAGTTTTCCGGACAAGATTTCCTTTAACTCATCCGTAATGCGATACACGACAGAATGATAGCGGATGTCTATGTTTTGCTGGCGCGCGATTTCGCGAACACCCGAATCAGCGCGGACATTGAACGCGATTATAACCGCGCCGGATGCGCCCGCAAGGCGGATGTCGCCCTCTGTAATCGCGCCGACGCCGGCGGATAATAATTCCAAGCCCGCTTTTTCAGAGCCTACATTTTTCAGCATATCGCGGATAGCCTCTACCGAGCCCTGCACATCGGCGCGCAATATAATCGGCAGCATAATTTTATTTCCGGAATCCGATTGCTTTGCAAATAATTCTTCCAAGGAAGAGCGCTTGACCAGGCTGGCCCTGTCTTTCGCCTTTTGCACGCGATATGCGGCGACTTCGCGGGCCTGGGATTCTGATTCCAAGCCGCGCAAATCATCGCCGGCATTCGGAACCGAATCCAATCCCAATACGATAACCGGCTGACCGGGCAATACGGACTTCACGCGTTCCCCGGCAGAGCTTATCAGTCCGCGCACGCGGCCGAAAGTTTCCCCCACGACAAATACATCGCCGATTGACAAAGTTCCCTGCTGCATCAGCACAGTTGCCGTCGCACCAAGACCTTTTTCCATCTTTGCCTCTACCACTGCGGCTTGGGCCGGCATTTTCGGATCGGCTTTCAAGTCCATTAATTCGGCCTGCAATAATATCGCGTCTTCCAATTTATCCAGACCAATTTTTTTGGTTGCGGAAATTTCAACAGCTTGAACATCGCCGCCCATTTCTTCCACTTGAACCTCTTGCTGCAAAAGGTCTGTCTTTACTTTCTGGGCATTCGCCTCGGGCAGATCAATTTTATTAATAGCGACAATAAAAGGAACTTTCGCGGCCTTGATATGATTGATAGCCTCTATCGTCTGGGGCATAATAGAATCGTTCGCCGCGACGACCAAGACCACTATATCCGCCATTTGCGCGCCGCGCGCCCGCATAGCCGTAAATGTCTCGTGTCCGGGGGTATCCAAGAAAGTTATCATTTTTCCGGATTTTGATTTTACCTCGTAAGAAGAAATATGCTGGGTTATTCCGCCGGCCTCTCCCGCCACTACATTGGCGTTGCGGAATGCGTCCAAAAGCGATGTTTTTCCGTGATCAACGTGGCCGACAACCGTGACGACCGGCGCGCGCGGCGCCAAGTTTTCCGGATTCGGCGCGCGGTTCAATAAATCTTCGTACGGGGATATTACGACGCGCTTTACAGTCGCGCCGAATTCAGTGGCGATCAGTTCCGCAGTATCGGCATCTATGGCCTGATTCTGGGACGCCATCATACCCATTTCCATTAACTTTTTCACAACATTACCGACTTTTTCAGCCATAGCCGCAGCCAAGTCTTTTACGATAATAGTATCGCCGATGACAACTTCGCGGGCGACCTTTTGCGGGGCGGTGAACATAGCCCGCGCCTTGTCCCGGAATCGTTTAAGGGATGCTTCGCTGCGGCGGCGGTTGGCGCCGCGAATACCGATGCCTTCTTCGTCTTCGCCGTCGGATATTACAATGTCGGAAATGCGGATTTTGCCGTTTTTGTTAAAGCCGGCAGACGATGATTTTGATTTTTGATTTTTTTGCTGGCGCTGATCGGCTTCTTCGCGGGCGGCAAATGCAGGCTTGGAAGACGAAGCAATCGCGACGCCGCGGCGCGGCAAATTGGAGTCTTCTTCCGGTTCTTCTGCGGCGGCATTCTTGCGCAGTTCCAATTTTTCCTTTACTTCTTCGTATTCGGAAGCTTCGCGAGCGATCTCGGCCTCGCGCGCGGCGCGTTGGGCTTCTTCTTCGGCTTCGCGCTTGCGCTTTTCTTCGTCGCGTGCTTTTGCAGCCTCTAATACGGCACGCAGCTTTTCGTCAGCGGCGCTGCGGGCGGAATTGGGCGTCTTTGGCACATCGCGAATTTCGCGAGATCCCGGCAAAGATACGCTGCGGCGGCGTTCAACAAAAACATTGTCGCCCTTGCGGGATTGCACCGCGTCAGTATTTACAGATTTTCCGAGTGTCAGTGTCGCCATATATTTATTCCATTTGTTTTTTCTTATTCTAACCGTTTTCCGCCGAAAAGCAAGGCTTTACTCTGCATCTTCCGTGCCGATTCCATACGCTACTTCGCGGGCCTTCATAACTATGCGGCTGGCCAGTCTTTCAGACATATTATCTTCGCCCATAATTTCTACAAGCTCGTCAGACGCCAGGTCCGCCAAATCTTCCAAAGACTTAATTCCCGCCGCGCCCAGCTTCATCAAAATCGGACGCTTTACAAAATCAAATCCCAAAAGATCGTCTTTCATCCCCAACGCGTGTCCGCCGTCCATATAATCTTTTTCCAGCTTTTCCAAGTATGCTTTCGCGCGCATTTGCAGTTCGGACGCAAGCTCTGCATTAAAGCCCTCTATCGTTTCCAGTTCGCGCAGTTCTATGAACGCGATTTCTTCAATCGTGCGGAACCCTTCGGTAATCAGCAGGTGGGCGATCATTTCGTCCACATCCAGGCCCTTTATGAACAATTCCGTCTTGTCGGCGAATTCCTTTGCACGCTTTTCCTGGGCTTCCTGCTCGTTCATAACATCAATGTTCCAGCCAGTCAGCTGCGACGCCAAGCGAACATTCTGCCCGCGGCGGCCGATAGCCAAAGACTGCTGGTCTTCGTTCACTATAACGGACGCGGTGTGAGTATCTTCGTCAACGATAATCTTTGCGACCTTGGCCGGCTGCATAGCGTTCACGATAAAGACCGCCGGATCTTCGGAGTACAATATTACATCAATCTTTTCGCCGTGGCATTCGTTGATGACCGGCTGAATACGCGTACCCTTTATGCCGACGGTCATTCCGACCGCGTCAATTGACGGATCGTCAGTCGCGACGGCGATCTTGGCGTGGCTGCCAGGGGCGCGCGAAACAGATTTTATCTTTATGACGCCTTCGTATATTTCCGGAACCTCGGCCGCGAACAGCTTTTCCATAAACATAGGATGCGTGCGGGTCAGGAAGATCTGCGGGCCGCTGTTGCTGCGCGCGACATCCATAATCAAAGCGCGCACGCGATCGCCGGCGTTCAGACGCTCGCCCGGGATCAATTCAGTCCCCTTGATATACCCTTCGGCCTTGTTGTTGATGTCAACGAATACATTGCCGAATTCAATTCGCTTTACAACGCCGTTCACGATATCGCCGATGTTGTCTTTGAATTCTTCAAACTGATTACCCTTTTCTGCATCGCGGACGCGCGCGGTCATAATCTGCTTTGCGGTCTGAAACGCCATACGGCCGAATTCAGGCTCTGGCAATTGATCTTCCACCACATCGCCGACTTGCGGATTTTTGGAGTATTTTTTTGCTTCCGAAACAGTCAGCATTTTGTCAGAGTTAAATTCAATAGGCTCGCCCAATTCGTCTTCGCCCAGTTTTGCGGGATCCACGACATCAAACAAGCGCTTTACGATAATCGCGCCGTTTTTACGGTCTATGTGAGCAGTTATGGTAAATTCTTCGCCATATTTCTGTTTTGCTATTTTTGCGATCGCGGCTTCCAAGCTTTCAATAACGATTTCGCGGTCAATCAGCTTTTCGTGGGCCAAAGAGTCTATGGCAAGCAATAAATCCTGACGGGGCATAGATACGAACGACATTTCGGTTTCTCCTTTTGTTTTTTATTAAAAAGAGCGAGGTTTCTCAACCCCGCTCTCAAAATTATTATTTAAGAACAAGGCAATTATACTTTCCGAATCGGGAAGTTGCAAGAAAAAAGTGGTCAGGGGTCAGGGGTTAGCGGTCAGTTTTTTATTTGTAATTATATTTTTATACATTATCATACAACCACTAACTAACCACTAACCACTGACAACCGACCACTTGAAAATACTAAATCGTTATTTTACAAAACAGCTGACGGCCGTTTTTATAATGCTGATGCTGGTGCTGACCGGGCTGGCCTGGATGCTGCAAATTATGACGATGCTGAAATTTTTAATCAGCTATGGGATAAATCTGGGCGGATTTCTGGGTATGACCGTCTTGATGGTTCCGTTCATAGTTTCAATCATTATGCCCTTTGTCGCATTCATCGCCGCAATATTCGTATACAATAAAATGATTTCGTCGTCCGAGATAACCGTTATGGCGGCCAGCGGATTGTCCCCGCGCCAAATCGCGCGGCCCGCATTGCGCCTGGGGCTGGTCCTGGTCCTGATTCATCTGGTTCTGAATATTTGGATAGTCCCCAGCACCCAGGCAAAGTTTTATGACACTCAATGGGAAATGCGGTACGGACTGGCGCATCTTAAATTACAAGAATCGGCCTTTACCCAGATGTCGGACGGGCTGGTGGTTTATGTGGACAAGGTGTCGGGCTTTGACCTGTCCCAGCTGATGCTTTCGGACACGCGCGATAAAAATGCGGAAATGGAGATATTCGCTGAAAAAGGAAAATTGATTTCAACGACGCGCGGATTGTCAATTGTTATGACTGGGGGATCTTTGCAATCGCGCGGCGAAAATAATAATCTGACGATCGGAACATTTGATTCCTTTGATATGGATATGAATGTGGCGGACAGGGCCGGGGAATCGGTGTTCAAAGTGCGCCGCATTTCCACATATCAATTATTGAAAACCGTGCTGGCCCAGGACAGCGCGAAAGAGCACAAGCAGAGCATATCGGAAATAGCGACACGAATCCTGGGGCCGCTGAATACATTGATTCTGGTGTCGCTGTGTATGCTGATACTGCTGCGGGCGTCATTGCTGCGCCGGCGGGCCAGCGTGGCGCCTGCAATGGCGATAGCGGCGATGGCCGGGGTTATGGCGGCGTTTATGTCCGCGTCAAATATGCTGGCCAGCCTGACGGATTTGGGGCTGCTTGCAATGGCCCAAATTATATTGCTGATAGGATTGCTGACGGCATTGTTCAAGAAATGAAAAAACAGATTTTGCCTTTTGCCTTTTGCCTTTTGCCTTTTGCGGCGCAAGCCGCGATGCTGGATGCGAACGCGCCCAAAACAATCAGCGCCCCGAAAATAGAATACAATGTAAAGGACGCATCCATAAAAACAACCGGCCGGACAGAGATTACAAACGCATCCGGACAAAGAATGACCCTGAAAGATTCTTATTTGGGAAGCAAGGGCGATAACGCAGAGGGCAGCGACATAGAATTGGTTCTGGGCTCTCACACTTTTGTAAAGGCCGATTCGGTCGTTCGCAAAGATCAGGATACGATTGCCCAGCGTGCTACCTATACCGCGTGCTATGGCTGCGACGAATTTGAAAACGCGTGGGAAATCAGCACTTCCAAACTGACCCACAGCAACGAAAATCATATGATTGGGTTTTATAATCCGATTTTCTGGCTTTACGGCGCGCCGGTGCTGTGGTTTCCGTATTTGGAATATCCGGATCCGACGATAAAGCATAAAAGCGGAATTTTAACGCCGGACTTTAATTCAACGAACAATATGGGAACCCAGTTTAATCTGCCGGTGTATCTGGCGCTTTCAGACACGCACGACGCGACTATAACGCTGTCTTATCTGACCCAGGAAAATCCGCTGGTCGGGCTGGAACACAGATTGAACGCCCAGCATTCGGAATTCCGCACCAAAGGGTCTTTTACAAGGAACAAGGAAGGGGACAACCGCTGGCACTTGTTCAATGACGACTTAATTGAAATGGGCGAAAACTTGCGCGGAAAAATTTATCTGGAACGGTCGTCAGATCAGACTTATTTGCAAAAGTACGGGCTTTACGACGATCAGCCGTATTTGGATTCGGGCGCAAAGCTGGAATTGTTCGGCGAATCGGGCTATGCAATCGCCGACGCGCACTTATTCCAGGAATTGCGCGCCAGCGCCGGAAATCAGCTTTCGGCCAGCGGCGACATTCTGCCGAATATCCGCGGGGTGTATCAAACCGCGCCGCTGTTTGATGAAACCTATGCATCTGTTGGCGGCGATATTATGGCGATTAATGGTTCTGGCACCGCGTCCCAGCGAATGATAGGAGAGGCAAAGCTGATATCCCCCTGGACGGTGCTGAACGGGCAAAGAATAACCGCAGCGACCAGTATGCGCTATGATGTATATAATTTTGACAATACCCTGATGATCGGCGGCAATGACTTTACCGGGGTAAAAAATAGATTCCTGCCCAGCGGCTATTTGGAGTGGGGAATGCCCTTGATGCGCCCCGGCGAAAATTGGACGCATATTATAGAGCCGCGGGCCCGCCTTACCGCAATGCGCAGAATAAGCGAGGCTGTCTTTGCCGCGAATAATGATTCCGCAGGCGCCTTGCTTTCGGACGCGACCCTGTTTTCAGACAACAGGTTTGCCGGACAAGATTTGTGGGAGAATGGAACCTATGCGGATTACGGCGCGCGCTTTGCGGCATTCAGCAACGGCGGGGACAATATTGAACTTTTCTTGGGCCAGACATACGACTTTACGCGCCAAGAAGATCTGGATCCGAACAGCGGATTCCATAACGGGGCTTCGGATTTTGTAGGCCGCGCGGCTTACAGCAATTCCAAATGGCTGGAATTGTCGTCCAGATTCCGTATGGCGGAAGACACCGCCGCGTTGCGGCATATTGAAAACGCGGCGCGCTTTGGAACGGCCCGCAATAATATTAACTTTGGGCATATTTGGGCGGCGCAGTTTATTGACGCGGAAACATTGGATAAAAATATAAACGAATTGACGGGCGGATTCGCGATGCATCTGACAGGGCGATTGGGGATAAGATGGAACGGGATTTATAATATAACGGACAGCTTTTTCCAGCGGCATTCAGGCGGGGTATTCTATGTTCATCCGTGCTATGAATTATCGCTTGAATATCGTCGCGATAATGCGGTAAAAGAAGACTATGTCGGAAACACGACTTTCAGATTCGGATTTAATATAAAGATGAACGGAGAGAAATAGGGCAAATGGCAAAAGGCAGAAGGCAGGAGAAAACAATGAAACCAATTTTTAATTTTAAGACTATGAAATCTATCAAATGGACTGCCTTTTGCCTTTTGACTTTTGCCTTTTGTTTTTTTTCTGCCAATGCCGCGCAAGTTATCGCCACGGTGAACGGCGCGCCGATTACAGATACGGATATTACGGCGCGAACACAGTTAATGGCTATGCAGGGCCAAACTTCTACGGATAACCGCCGCGTCGCTTTGCAGAATATGATAGATGATCAGGTGAAATTGGCCTATGCCGCGAATTTCAAAGCCGTGCCCGGCGATTCGGATGTGGCAAAGCAATTGAAAGAAATGAACCTGTCGGGATTGCCGGCGACTCAGCTGAATGCGGCGAAAAATGCGGTGCGCGCTGAAATGGCCTGGCAAGCGGTAATCGGACGGACGATTATGCCAACCGTGGATGTGTCTGCGGAAGATATCGCGGCTGAAAAAGCGGACTTGGAACGGGCAAAGGGCCTGCCGATTGAAATAACTATGGTGCGGCTGATTTATATTCCGGAAGATGTGGCAAAAAAATTGTCCAGGCCGGCAAGTTGCGACGCTGCGGTTAAAATGGCCGAAGATCTGGGGGGCGAGCCGCAAAGATTCACAGCCCTGGAATACGAATTGTCCGAAGATATCCGCACGCGGATAATCGGCCTGCCGCTGCTGACCTGGTCGCCGCGCGTGGACAGCTCTGTCGTGCTTGTATGCGCAAAGAAAAATACGAAAGAATACGGAAAGCTGGATGATATAATCAAACAGAACGCGATATATAAAAAGGCGTCGTTTATGGCGGATCAGCAGTTAAAGCAGTTGCGCCGCAAAGCGGTCGTCGTGATAAATGATGCGAAATATAAATGAAGCCCGTACTTTTTAATCTTAGTCCCGCCGAGCTGGAACAGTTTGTGCTGAGTCTGGGACAGCCGAAATTCCGCGCAAAGCAGATTGCGGAATGGCTGGGGCGCGGCGCGCCGGATTTTTCAGTTATGAAAAATCTGCCGGCTGATTTGCGTGCGCGGATCGCTGAAACGGCGGACACCCTGCCCTGCAAAATTGTAAAGAAATTGGAATCGTCGGACGGACAGACTACGAAATTCCTGCTGGAATTAAATGATGGCGAGCAAATAGAAACCGTGCTGATGCGCACGACATACGGAAATTCCGTCTGCGTCAGTTCCCAGGCCGGCTGCGCGATGGGCTGCAAATTCTGCGCCAGCACTCTGCTGGGGTTAAAGCGCAATCTGACGGCAAACGAAATGATTGCCCAGGTTTTAATCGCCAACTGGCAATTAAAACAAGGACAAAAGGACAAAAGGACAAAAGGACAGGAATCCAGAGAAATGTCCATTTGTCCTTCTGACCATTTGTCCTTTACTGTTCCCAATGGCGATGCGGCAAAGGGCGATGTGTCGCATATTGTCGTTATGGGTACGGGTGAGCCTTTGCAAAACCTGGACAATACTACTCAATTTCTGGAATACGCGAATCAGCATCTGGGAATTTCCTGGCGCAAGATAACTGTTTCAACCTGCGGAATTGTGCCCGGAATTGAAAAGCTTACAGAATGGGGCCGGCCAGTGAACTTGGCGATTTCTTTGCACGCGCCGAACGATGAATTGCGGGGCCGCCTGATGCCGATTAATGCGAAATATCCGCTGGATAAAGTTCTGGCGGCGGCATTTGCAAATAGCGAGAAAACCGGCCGCCAATTGATGATAGAATATATACTTTTGGCTGCGCCAAAAGAGAGCGAAGAGCGAAGAGAGAAAAGCGCAGATAACTGCTCTTTGGAGCACGCAGAGCAGTTGGCGGGATTATTGCGCGGACACGAAGTTATGGTGAATTTGATTCCGTGGAATGCGGTGGACGAGCGTGATTTCAAAGCCCCCAGCGGCAATGCTGCGCACAGGTTCCAGGATGCATTGATAGCAGCGGGCATTCATACCAGAATCAGGCGTGAACGGGGCAGCGACATCGGCAGCGCCTGCGGACAGTTGAGATTGGGGAAAAAGGCATCGTAAGCTCGGTCTAAAATCCCCTTCCCAAAGGGAAGGGGATTTTAGACCGAGCTTAATTATCCACAACTACACCGTTCTCTTTCTGGCGACATAGATAAGGCCGAATAAATAATATTTCGTTTTTCCAATAAATACTTTACGGATCATAACCGGCAGTCCAAAAACAGTTATCTTCGTCGTTTGCAGCGGCTTGTCGTTTTCCGGCGCATCAGTAAAATATTTCGCAATATAATTATCAGCTTTGAATTTTTCAAATTCCGCGCGCGCTGCCGGATTGTTGCCACGCATATCTACCAGCTTTGCGCCGCCCTTGCTCAGCGATGTGGGCCGGTTCAGGCAATGATAAACCGCGCCCGGCACCACTGCCGCGGTCTTTGCAAAAACCAGCGCCTTTACGGAAAAGATAGTATCCTGGGAATGATACATATCCTTTTCAAACCGCA
>JAIRZE010000108.1 GCA_031267375.1 Rickettsiales bacterium
CCCCCTTCGGGGGCACCCCTTTCCGGGGGAAAGGGGATTTGCCACCGAGCTTAAAACTTTTCATTTGCAGTATTGCTAATTCAGTGCTATCTTTGACGCGACGCGAAGAATTTTCGCGCTGGGCTTGATCACCCAATGATTGGTGTCCGCAGGGACATAAAAAACTCCAACCCTTGGTTGGAGTGGCGTGAATATATTGAATAAGTGCCGCAATTTCAATCAATTGTGATCAAACTCCAACCACCTGATTTTCCGGTGGTTTTTCTTTACGGAATTTGCGCAATGAAAAAAATTATAACAGCCCTATTTTTTGCTTTTGCATTGTTCACAAACGCAATGGGCGTGAACAAGAAAGATGACCTGAATCAAATTACTTATACTTGCCTGCACAACAACAACAAAACAGGTTTATATATATTTGATCACGACTTGAACAGGTATATGTGCCAAGGCAACAGAACAATGGATTGTTTTATTGGAATCTGCGGAAGCTGGTATGAAAACAGCCGCTGGGATTCAAAACCATTATTATGCGACGGTTTCAGCAGAGAAGATTATAATAAATGGAAAAACGAAGACTGGATGGTCCGCATCGCGAAAACCTATGGCAGCGAAACCGCCAGCCGCGGTTTCTCGGACACATCTTGCGGCGCCTGGAAATGCGCAGATAATTTCGTTTTTAATATTAACACCGGAACCAATGAAAATACGGCTGAATGCATATCAAACAGCCAATGCTATACCCTGGGCGACGGAACCACATATCAGCCGAAAGACGGAAAATGTCAGCAAATCAAATGGTGCTCGGACGCCGACGCGATATCGGACAGAAGAAAATTTTCAGCCAGCATACATACTATGTATAATCCGCCGGGAAAAAACTGTCAGAATTTCAAATGCAAAAATCCTAACTATTGCCTGGAAGAGCAAACAGGATACTGTCAAAAGATAGAGCCGAACACTTTCGGCGGGCGATATATAAATTCCCAGTTTGTCTGCGCGTCCTGCGACGCGACAAAACCGGTGAACAGCGACGGCAATGCTTGCAGCGGCGGAAATGTTTCCAGTCCGAAAATTATGGAAAAATGCAAGGAATACCTGACGGCGGATTATAAAACCGCAACCAAGACATATCTGGCTGCAAAAAATGAGAACGGAGTAATAGAATCATTCCGGCAATGCAATATAGATCAATGTTGGAAAGACAAAGACTGCTGCGCGGAAAAAAGAAAACAGGACGGCATCCCCGGCGGCCCCTGCCCGATGTAATTTGTAGATAATATTAAACTCGGTGAAAAATCCCCTTCCCACGGGGAAGGGGAATTTATACCGAGTTTAACAAAAACATCATCTGAAAACCTTAATCTTCCGCAGCAACCTGAACACAAACCAATCAAGTATAAAGCCATTGCGCACCGCCCAGTTTTGACGAAACGCCCGCGCGCGGTGCATATTCTGATTCCGCGCTTTGCGCCGCGCGCTATCCCTGTCATTCATAATTGACGATTCGTTATAGCAATAATGATATTGCGTATGCGGCGCGATCGCTATCACGGGCGCCTTTTCAACCAATTTCAAAGTCCAAAACGCATCTTCCATAGCGCGCAAACCTTTTGGAAATTCTATTTTATTTTTTTTCAGGAAATCGCGCCGCGCCAGATAGCGCCACACGAAATTCACATCAATAACCCGCGTGCCGTAAACCCTTTGCCGCAATGATTTCAATACGCGCGGCCGATCATAAACTACGCTGGCATTGTACTTGTTTTCGTTATCAAACCCGCTGACGGAAACCGGCGCGTTCGCGCTTTCCATTGCTGCCAGCATAATTTCATAATAATCCGAATCAATCCAATCGTCCGAATCAATAAAGTGAACATATTCGCCGGTCGCCGCGGCAAACCCGTTGTTCCGTGCGTCGGAAAGCCCCATATTTTTCTGGCGGATTATTTTTATGCGCGGATCCTTTGCGGCATACTTTTGCAGAATAGCGATAGAGTTATCCGGCGATCCGTCATCTATGCAAATAATTTCCAGGTTATGATAAGTCTGATTGATAATGGAATCCAGGCATCGCGCCAGATACTTTTCAACTTTGTATACGGGAATGATTACGGATATTTTTTTCATTTTATCACAATCCTTTTTTTATGATTGCGGCCGATGACGGGCAGCTTGTGATACCAGCGCGTAAGATGCCTGTTCAATCCGCGCGCGGCGGCGAATTTCTGCATATCCGACTTTGCCGATAAATACTGCGCGCGGCGCTTTGCCCGGTGCGCGGCGCTTTTATTTCCGGACAGCCCTGTTTCATTTATGCGGTATTGGTACATAACGTCAGGCGCCACTGCGACAGATTCCGCCGCATACAGCATTTTTATAACGAACAATAAATCTTCCATAACAATAGTCTTTGGAAATTGCAATTTGTTTTTGATTATGAAATCGCGGCGGATTAAATAGCGCCAAACCATTCCGCGGAAAAATGCAAAAGTCTTGCTGAACCGGTCATCGCCACTTAATACTAATGGCGATTTGTAAATAATTTCGCGCTTGGATTCTTCCCAAAATCCGCTGACCGCAACCAGCGCGCGCGCGGATTCTGCGGCGCCCAGCATTATCTCGTAATAATCAGAATCTATTGTATCATCCGGATCAAAGAAATGAACATAGTCGCCCGTCGCGGCCAAAACCCCATTATTGCGGGCGGTTGCCACGCCCATATTTTTCTGGCGGATTATTTTTATGCGGGGATCCTTTGCAGCATATTTTTTCAGAATAGCGACAGAGTTATCCGGCGACCCGTCGTCAACGCAAATAATTTCCAGATTTCTATAAGATTGCGCCAAAATGGAATCCAATCCGCGCGCTAAAAACGGCTCTACATTAAAGATTGGAATAATGACTGAAATCAATGGACAAATGGACAGATGGACAGATGGGCATTTCGTCCGATTCCTGACCTTTTGTCCTTTTGTCCTTTTGTCCATTGTCCATTGTCCTTTTTATTCCGCCCCTTCATCCAAATCATCTTCTGCCGAAGGTCCAGTAGTCATAGACTCTGCAATGCCCGACGACTTCGCCATAATCTTGTCCAATAATTCCTGCTGAACATCCGGGTGGTCTTTCAGCCATTTGCGAGCGTTAGCCTCTCCCTGGCCTATACGTTCGGAATTGTAAGAATAAAATGCGCCGGCTTTTTCAATAATGTCGTATTTCACACCCATATCCAGAATCTCGCTGATGCGGGAAATCCCTTCGCCATACATAATTTTGAAGTCCACAACGCGGAAAGGCGGCGCGACTTTGTTCTTTACAACTTTCACGCGCGTTTCGTTTCCGACAACTTCTTCCTTGTCTTTTATCGCGCCGGTGCGACGGATGTCCAAACGCACGGACGCATAGAACTTTAATGCGTTGCCGCCGGATGTAGTTTCCGGATTTCCGAACATAACGCCGATTTTCATACGAATCTGGTTAATAAAAATCATCAGAGTATTAGAGCGGGACACGCTGCCGGATAATTTTTTCAAAGACTGGGACATCAGGCGCGCGACGGTGCCCATATAGGTGTCGCCCATATTTCCTTCCAATTCCGCCTTGGTCACCAAAGCGGCGACCGAGTCTATGACAACGACATCAACCGCGCCGGATTTTACAAGAGTATCTGCAATTTCCAGAGCCTCTTCGCCGCTGGACGGCTGGGAAATAATAAGATTCGCGACATCAACGCCCAGCTTTTTCGCATAAGACGGATCCAGAGCGTTTTCAGCGTCTATGTAAGCGCAGGTTCCGCCTTTTTTTTGCGCTTCGGCAACGGCGTGCAGCGCCAGGGTGGTTTTTCCGGAAGATTCCGGCCCATAAATTTCAACAATGCGCCCCTTTGGATAACCGCCGATACCCAGGGCTATATCCAGCCCCAAAGAGCCGGAAGATATGGCTTCTATGTTTTGTGTGGCACCGTCGCCCATAGACATAATCGCGTCTTTTCCAAATTGCTTTTTGATTTGGGCCAAAGCGGATTCCAGCGCGGGATTTGCGGCGCTGCCGGACTTTGCGGGCGCGGCGGATTCTTTTTCAACAGCCTTTTTTGCCATAAAAATCTCCTTTTCCTTTTTTTATGGAACAATTTTATCCGGGATTTGTCTTTTATGCAATCATATAATTTTCATCTAGCATTTCTTGATACATAGTATATACTATGTATCAAGAAATGCGAAAACAACCTTTAACCAAGACTCTTGATGTTTTAATGTTATTTGCCAGTTGTGATAACTATCTTATCTAATTTTTTAGAGATCTTTCTTTTTACTTCATCTTGTTCAATTTGATGTTGAACAAAGATAAAATGCCCATCTTTCAAATTAAAGTACTTGCATAACCGCAAATCGGTATCAATGGAGATTCCACGCTTGCCATTTATTATATCAATAATGCGATTTGGGGCAACGCCAACCGCCCGCGCCAAAGCATTAGCAGATAAATTATATGGCTTTATCCAATTTTCATACAGATATGCGCCAACCTCTGTTTTATCTAGAAATTTCTTATAATAAGTCGTTGGCGTTAATGATTTCTTAAAAGATTTTATATCATTAGAATTTGTTTTGCTTGTCATACTTTTCTCTTTGTTCTGATACATAGTATATACTACGACAAACTATCTATCAACAAGAAAAGTTATGCACGAAAATAAAAGAACAATTATGTGCGAAAATAAAAAATATAATTTCTCTTTTCAAAACCGATGATTTGTAATATAATATCACTGATATGGCGGATTGCCGTATTGGGATTTAGAACCCTTTGCGAGCGTCAGAAAATGACGAAAAAACCTCAACCTTTGGTTGGGGTGTGGTGAATATGTTGAATAAACCACGCAATTCTCGCAATTGTTCTAAAACTCCAACCACCAATTTCATCGGTGGTTTTTTTACGAAATACAACAATCTTTGATTTCGTGTGATTTTACGCACTCAGTAGCGACGGACGAAGACGGGTTATTGAGAGATACGAATTATTGAGAAATTATGATTATGAGAAAAATCTTTATCATTTTATTATATATATGTGTGTTTAGTCTGCCCGCGCAGGCGGACATCGCAAGCAGCGACTATATACGCCGGCAAATTGCACAGATTACCGGCATCACAATTTCGGCGAATGACATCGGCACAATATCCGCCAAATCATATTTACTATCCGCAATTGATGAAGCAAATAATTTATCGCCATATTCAATTGCCACGAATTATTCCGCAACAGCGGACGGCGCGGGGATTATTGCGACCAGCGCAATCAGCGGGACTGTCGCGTCTTTGCATAATTGTCTGGGCGCGGGCGGATATAAAAACGGAACAAAGTGCGATGCGTGCCCACAAAATCATTATTGCCCTGCCGGACAAAATGATACAATTTCCTGTGAAACCGTTGGAACTGATTTTGTAACCCAGGTGCTTTTTGACGACATTATAATATCTTTAATCCCTGTGCTTGGTAAAAGCGACCCCAGCGATTGCAAATGGATACGCCGAACGCTTGATACAAAAAATGCTTTTCAAATACTGAAAGAGCACGGTTCCGAAATGACCGGCACTTGTAATGCGACAGGTGTTGTATATGAAATGATTATGCAAAAATCCGGCGAAAAATATGGGGATGGGCTTTATGAATGTTCTGTACCTGTTCCGTGTTTCTGCAAATTAAAACTGGCGGGGTCTTACTGGGACGGCTGGTCAAATTGGGTGCCATACCCAGCAAACCTATCTGGTTGTGCCTGTGATGACAAGTGTGTCTCCGAAGTTCAAACTTGGTGCGGCAACGTATCTTTTGACGCCGCAGATTATTAAAAATATTACCCCGCAAATGCGCCGGACCTTACCCCGCGCGAAATATAGTCGCTGGTCTTTGTCTGCCAGCCGCGCCCCAGTCCGCGCAGTTTCTTTTCAACCGACAACGGCACGCGGATTGATATGCTGACCTTTGGATCATCTGACTTCGGGCGACCATTGCGATTGATAAATTCCTTGAATTGTGCAAATCCGCGGGCGACAGGCTGTATATTATTTTTTTCCACCCAATCGGCAAATCCGTCGTCAGCCGCAGGCGCATTGCGCGCAATTTCCATAATCTTGTCGTGATTTCCACCATATTCTTTGCGAATTTCTTCGGCGGTCATTCTAATTATTTTTCCCATAATATTTCTCCCCAGCTTTTTTCCTTCCCGAAAGCAATACAAATAATCCGGCGGCGGCGCCTATTATCGCCGTCAAAATCCAGACCGCGCCGGTCGTTCCGAAAAACCATATAAAGCCCGCGCCTATTATAGGAACTATAAACCGCGGCAGTCTGTTTACCGTCTTGAATATGCCGAAATATCTTTCGCGGTCCCTGCCCTTTGCGGCATTAAAAAAGAATATATCCGTCAACGGCTCTATAAAAGCACCTGAAATCTGCCACAGCACGAATATGGCCAGCAATGTATATCCCGTCGCGAACGACGCCCATACGGAAAAAGCCGCAAACGACAGAAAGCCTAGCGCAACCCAAAGCTTTATCCCCGTCTTTTTGGCCAGGCGCGCGATAGGCTCTGCCAGTATGACATAAGGCACTATGCCGGCGGTCAGGACCCAGCCCAAAACATCTTTGCCAAAACCCGCTTCTATAACCATAATCGGCACATACAAAACGCGCAGCGCGTAAATCGCGTACTGGCCGAAATTTATCGCGTACGCGCGGACCAGATCTGCGCGAGAGAAATATCCGACCGTCGTTTTCCAAATAGACTTCAATGTCTTTTTCGGACTGATTTTTGGAATCTTTTTATCTTCCTGGATTATGCCGAACCATTTGAAATAAAGCAGCCCCAGCATATTGATAGCGGCGACCGCAAAGAAAGGCGCCCGAATTCCGAAATGATTCGCTATGAACATAGCGAAAACCGGCGCACACAGCGCGCCGGCATTAACCCAAAGGACATAGCGCCCGTTCAACTTCTCCATACCGGTATCTTTTGAAAAGTCGGCCATAAAAAGGGAAAGCAGGCTGCTGATCAGCATTTGCGGCACTGCTGAAACGAAATCCAACGCGATAAAAGTCGCGGGCTTTACCGAAAACGCCATCATAAAATACATAACGGAAACGGCCATCATACTGAAATAAAAAAGCTTTGCCTTGCTGGACAGTTTCAGCATCTCGCCCGAAAGCAGGGTTATCAGCATAAAAAAGACATAATACACGGACGAATAAATCCCGACCGCGGCGGAATTATGAAAAATATCCAGCAGGACCAGAGCCCAGACCGCGCCGATAATCCCGTCGCCGAATCCTTTGAAAATGCCTAGGTTTGCGAAAGAAAAACCATTAACTGATTTTTTCACAGAAAGATATTTGTCGCTCATATTGTTTCCTATTTATTCGCGGGATATTTTATCATAGAATCGGATTAAAATAAAGGAGAGCGCAATGCTGCCATACATAAAAATCACAAAAGACGGGCCGTATCTGCTTTTCGGCGCGAAACAAATATCCGAAAAAATAATACTGACCGACGAAAACGGAATTTCAGTAAAGTACGGCGACGGGAAAGCCTTTGAAATCAAAT
>JAIRZE010000022.1 GCA_031267375.1 Rickettsiales bacterium
GTAAAATCTGATCTGGCTGGTATAATTTTCTTATGAAAAAACTTTCTGATAATGATATTAAAAAAATGGGGCAGGGGGATTTTGTACCTGATTCTGCCGCTATTCGCCGCACCGTTCGCGCTCAGTTGAAATTATCAACATTAATTCCAGATACTAAATTCCCCTCCTATGGAGGGGTGGCGCCGCAGGCGCCGGGGAGGGTGTTTGAATTAAGAAAACCCACCCCGCCCGCTTCGCAGGCACCCCTCCATAGGAGGGGAATTTGCACCGAGCCTGCGATAATCTTGGACTGGCACGGAAAGACCGAAAAACAGGCTTGGGACGAAATCAATGCCGCATTGGATTCCGGTGCTCGCCGTTTGCAAGTAATTACCGGCGCTTCGGGAATATTAAAAGAAAAATTCGTTCAGTGGTGCCAGCAGAGCACTATTGCCCCGCATATCGCGTCATATAAACTTGTCAACCGCGGTTGCTATGAAGTGGAACTTCGCCGCAGGGCAGAGTAGAGAGTAAATATTAGAAAAATAAAGCTCGGTGCGAATTCCCCTTTCCCCCGGAAAGGGGTGGCAGGCGAAGCCTGACGGGGTATGGGTCATTTTGCATTTTATTACCCTTACCCCGCCCCCTTCGGGGGCACCCCTTTCCGGAGGAAAGGGGAATTTGCACCGAGTTTAATATTCCTAATCTGTGTTCTGCGGTTCTACGGCGCGCGGATGCGCAGCCGCGTAAATCTTGTTAATCTCGGCCAGATTTATTTTTGTATAAAGCTGGGTCGTGGACAGCGACGAATGGCCCAGCAATTCCTGCAATGTTCGCAGATCTAATCCGTCCGACAACAATGCCGTTGCGAAAGTATGTCGCAGCGCGTGCGGCGTTACATAATCCGGCAGCTGCAAATAATTGCGCAATTTTTCTATGACTTTTTCGGCCATCCGCGCCGTCATAGGCAAGCCCCGGACAGATAGAAATAATTTGCAATTATCAATTAGCAATGAGCAATTATTATTATCTTTAATTGCTAATTGCTCATTGCTCATTGCTGATTTGTTTGCGCGAATGCGCAAATACTTTTCCACCGTGTCATACACAACGGGCAATACGGGCACCAGTCTTTCTTTTCCGCCTTTGCCCAAAATTCGCAACACCGCAGGCCGGTCCGCTACATCCGCAATCGTCAGTCCCAAAGCCTCAGATATGCGCAGCCCGCAGCCGAAAATCAAAACAACCAAGGCCCAATCGCGTGCCGCTATCACAGGATCGTCGTCCAATGCGGCAATGGCGCTTTGCATATTTTCCACATCATTCGTTTCAATTGCCTTGGATAATTTGCGTGGAACTTTCGGAGAGCTGATAAGTGTTATCGCATCGTTTTTTATGCCATTATATTTCAGCAGAAACTTAAAAAATCCGCGAAGCGATGACAATGCGCGCGCAGTGGACTTTGCGGTCAGTTCGCGCCGCTGTCTGTCCGCCAGCCACGAACGAAAAACAATGGTATCAATGCGCGCCAGATCATTCGGCATAACATCGCCGCCTGTGAAGCGTGAATAAAAATTCATAAAATCGCGAATGTCTGTTTCGTACGCGTCCGCGGTGTGCGACGAATAATTCTTCGTCTGCAAAAGATACTGAACAAAATCCGCAATTGTTTGATTCACAGCTTAGCGCAATTCAAATTCTGCCGATACCTGTACGGTTATTTCAGTGTCTTGCGCTTGCAAATTCGCGCCGGCGGCTTCTTCAAAGTTAATTCCTTTTGCCATTCTTAAAACTTGTCGCGATTGGTTTACATAACCTGCCTTGGAATATTCGGCGCTCAGCATTTTGCCGACCTGGTCCCCTTCTGCGCGCGCCAGGGATTCCGCGCGCGCGCGCGCATTTGCGACCGCGGTTTCAATACAAGCTTCCTGGGCGGCTTTTAATTTCGCCGGGCTGCTGAACATACGCAGATTTTCCGGATGAATCTTGGTCTGGCTGGAAAGCCAAGTCAAAATATTCTCTATCGTCTTGCGATTTTCTGTGGAAACTTCTATCGCGATGCTGGTTTCAAATCCCAAGGAAACAGACTTTTGCGCTTTGGAATTCCATTCTGTTTTTTCATAAGAATCAAATTGCTGGGTCTGCATTTGCAATGATTCGTCATTCATTTGTCTGGCCAGATTTTTTACAGTTTCCGCCGTCATATTCGCCAGAGAATTTGCCGCGCGCAAAGATTCACCGGCATTCTTGTCCAGAGTAATTATGCGCAGGTTTATGGCTGTGCGATCTTTTTCCGCGGTGCCAAAGCATTCGCCGGATACGGAAACATAGCGAATTTCGCCGCGTCCGCAAATCGCGCAAGCCGCTGCTATCAGTAAAATTCCGCCGCAAATTGCGCTTGCTATTTTATAAGTTTTTTTCATTTCGCTCTCCTTTTTTATTTTATCCCAGCATTGCTTTTTTGACGCGTGCCAGTGTTTCCGCGGCGACGATGCGCGCGCGCGCGGCGCCGTTTGCCAGAATTTCTTCCAATTCCACCGGGTTCGCCATCAAGCGTTCAAATTCACTCCGCGCATCTGCCAAGGCGGAATTTATTTTATCAAATAAAATCTGCTTTGCCGCGCCGTATCCCAATCCGCCGGCCAAAAACTTTTCGCGCAAGTCCGCGATTTCAGCTGCGCTTGCAAAATGTTTGTACAATTGAAAGATTGTTGATTCGTCCGGATTTTTCGGGGCTGAAGGTTCCAGACTGTCCGTTATAATGCGCCCGATTTTTTTCTTTAACTCTGCTTCCGGCGCAAATAATGGAATGACATTGTCATAAGACTTTGACATTTTACGGCCGTCCAATCCGGGGATAATTCCGGTTTCCTCGCCAATGACAGGTTCCGGCAATTTCAAGATTTCGCCATAAGCGCGATTAAAATATTCCGCGATGTCGCGCGCGAATTCCACGTGCTGCTTTTGATCTTTTCCAACCGGCACCAAGTCGGAATTATAAAGCAATATATCCGCCGCCATTAAGACCGGATAAGTATAAAGCCCCATATTGATTCCGGCATCCGGATCCAGTCCGGCTGCGGAGTTTTTATCAACGGCGGCTTTGTACGAATGAGCGCGATTCATCAGGCCCTTTGGCGTCAGATTCATCAGGAAATTTGAAAGTTCCGCCACTTCGCGGACATCGGATTGGCGGAACAAAACGGCGTTGTTCAGGTCCAGTCCCAAGGCGACCAGAATCGCGGCGATTTCCAAAGAGTGCTTTTTTATCAAGGCCGGATCGCGCATAGTGTTCAGAGAATGCAAATCCGCGATGAACATAAAAGTCTTGTTGTCTCGCGCCATTTCCACCAGCGGCTTCAAAGCGCCGACATAGTTGCCCATATGCGGGGTTCCGGTTGGCTTTATCCCGGTTAAAATAATTTTTTCAGTCATTTTTAATACCTTGTTTTTTTATGATTCTAATCATTTTTCCCCTTGCAGTCAAAATATAATTATTCTAAAATCTGCCCGCTATTAACAAAAGGAAGAAACTATGAGCAAATGGGTCTATACATTCGGAAATGGCGCGGCCGAAGGAAATGCGTCCGATAAAAACCTGCTGGGCGGCAAAGGCGCCAACCTGGCGGAAATGAACTTGGTCGGGCTGCCCGTGCCCGCGGGCTTTACCGTCAGCACAGATGTTTGCACATATTATTACGCTCACAATAACGAAT
>JAIRZE010000055.1 GCA_031267375.1 Rickettsiales bacterium
ACCCCGATTTTCTAAACTCGCGCGCGTGCCGCGGCGCTCGATAAGAAAATCTACCCCTTCGCTGCGCAAAGGGGAATTTAGACCGAGCTATTTCAAATAAAAACTTATCGTGGAAACTACGCGGACCTTTTTATAAATGGATTGCTTTTCGTCATTGGACCAGCGATCCGTCGGATCGCGCGATTCTATGCTGAATACGCCTTGGTTTGCGCTTTGAATCTTGCCCAGCGACGCGTTTGCGTCCTTTGCAAACTGCTGTCCGGATTCTGTCGCGTTCTTTGTTGCTTCCGCTATCATTGATATTTTTATATCGTTCAGGCCGTTGAATATAAACATAGGCCCGGAATAATCATCAGATATCTGAATGCCCTGCTTTACCAATTCGCCCATTCTGCGCGATACGGAATCCACCAGGTTTACATCGCCGGACCGCAATGCGATTCCGGTTTCAATGGAATAGCGCATATTCGGATTCTTGTTGTCGCCGTAAGCGTTGAAATTATCGCGCACCATAACGCGGCGGTTTTGAATCTCGGAATCAGCGAATCCGGCGCTGATAAAGAATTTGCGGATTTTGGCGATGTCCGCGTCTATGTCCGTCTGCAATTGCGCCAGATCTTTGCCGGTTTTGTTTATATTGATGTTCCATACGGCCAGGTCGGCGATTACATCGCGCTCGCTCAGTCCTTTGACGGACACAGTGCGGCGCGCCAAGGATTGATAAATCCCATTGCCGATGAATGCGCCGCCGACGGCCAGTCCGATCGCCAGTATGACGGCGGCTGGCGTCCAGGGATTTTTGACTTTGATGGCTTTTATGGATTCTATGATTTTCATTTCGTACTCCTTTGAATGAATGTTTTTATTTTGCAATCCGCAAGCGGATAAGTCCAGAAGAAATTTGATAGATATAGATAAAGCTTGACATTCGTATTGCGACGGATATAATGGCCAAACATTGACGCGGAGTAGAGCAGCCCGGTAGCTCGTCAGGCTCATAACCTGAAGGTCTGTGGTTCAAATCCACACTCCGCAACCAAATTCATTCGCCCCTTTCAGGGGCGTTTTCGTTTCTTGAAATCTGTCTTTTTTATTGCTAGAATCTGTTAGATCAAAGGATGTCTTATGAAATCGTTCAGAAAAATTTGGAAAAGCATTTTTGAGCCTCAGATGAAAAAGGCTTGGTTCCAGTGGCTGGTCGCCGGCCTGATGGCTTTCGCCATTTGGACCGTTTATTACACCAGCTGGAAGCGCATAAAAAACAAAAAAATATTCAAGACTTATAGAAATCAGCCGGCTATTTTCGTTTTCTGGCACGGACGCTCTATGATGCTGTCCCCCATTGTCCGCCGTTTCGGAATTCACGGATATGCCGTCGCAAGCCGACACAGCGACGGCCGGATGATGGCCAAATTGCAGCGCTTGTTCGGATTAAAGCCCATTTTCGGCAGCACATCAGAGGGCGGAGTATCCGTTCTGCGCCAAGGTGTTCGCCGCCTGCGCGAAGGAAACGGCATTCTGGCGATGTCCCCGGACGGCCCTTCCGGCCCGTCATTGCGCTTGCAGGACGGGGCTTTGTATTTCGCAAAGATGACCGGCGCGCCAATTATTCCTGTATGTTTTTCCTGCGCCCGGCCTTGGTTTCAAAACCGCTGGGACAGATATTTGGTCGCGACGCCGTTTACTTATATCCGCTGTGAAGTCGGAGAGCCCGTTTATGTCGGCGAAAAGGCCACCAAGGAAGATTTTGAAAAAATCCGCGCAAAATTGGAAAACTTTATGGTAAAGCAGACGCGCAATATGGATGCCAGATTTACACAGTTCAAGGTAGAGCAGGATACCAACAGCACCATATATGACAAAAAAGCGAACACAAGCAAAGGCCGCAAGGCTTAAACCGCAATGAAGACCCCAGGCTGGTTTCTTAAACGAAGCTTTATGGCATACTTGTTATTGCCGTTGTCTGTAATTTATTTTTTTATCAGCAGGCTGGTTTATTTTATACGCTTGCGAAATCAAACGGTATCGCGGGTTCCTGTCATTTGCATTGGAAATATTTTTGCGGGCGGCGTCGGAAAAACCCCGATAGTTCGCGAAGTCGCAAAGCGCTTTTGCGCGCCCGTTGTTATGCGCGGGTATGGCGCAAAGCGCCAGAGTAGAGAGTATAGAGTAGAGAGTAGAGATAATGTTGAATTTATAGGCGACGAAGCCCGTATGTTATCCAATGTGGGATTAAAAGTGTTCACTGGTAATAGAAAGAAAAATATTGAATCAATAAATAACTCTTTACTCTCTACTCTCTACTCTGCAATCGCGCCGCGCGCGATTGTTATGGATGACGGTTTTCAAAATCCGACAATTAAAAAAGATATTTCTGTTTTGGTTTTTGATGAAAAGCTGGGCCTGGGCAACGGCTTTGTCCTGCCCGCCGGACCATTGCGAGAGCCGGTTTCCGCAATGCGCAGGGCGGACGCGGTTGTTATAATAAAAGGCAAAGGGCAAAAGGCAAAGGGCAAGATAGAGAGAATTGCAAAGAAATACAACAAGCCGGTTTTTTATGCAAAAAACGAAACTAAATTGCCTTCTGCCCTTTGCCTTTTGCCCTTTGTAGCGTTTGCGGGGATCGGGTATCCGCGGAAGTTTTTTGATGCTTTGCCACAGAAAAATCTGGCGCGCGCCATTCCTTTTCCCGATCATTATCAATACAATTCTGCGGACCTGGATTTATTATTTGAAATCGCAAAGAGTGAGAATGCACGGCTTCTTACCACGGAAAAAGACTGGGTGCGTCTGCCACCCGCCGCGCAGAAAAAAATTGCCGTTGCAAAATTGGAAACCGTGATAGATCAGAAATTCTTTAATTGGCTGGAAGGAAAGTTAAATGAAAAAAGAAATTAAATTTTCCGGTGTCGGAATTCATTCGGGCAAGACTGTCAATGTTCGTATGCTTGAATCATCGCGCCCTGGCGTCTGGTTCCGGCGCATAGACTTGCCGGGCAAGCCGGTTATTTCTGCGCTTTGGGATAATGTTCAAAACACAGGATTAATGAGCACCAGCATAGGCAAAGCCCCCGCCCAGGTTCAGACCATAGAGCATTTTATGGCCGCTTTGTTTGTTTGCGGAATCAGCGATATTGTCATAGAGCTGGACGGTGCGGAATTTCCGATTATGGACGGCGGCGCGGCAGAGTTTATAAAGATATTCAAGGCCGCCGGCTTTTGCAAAGATTTTTCCGGAAAAAAAATAATAGTAAAGAAAGAAATAATCGCCCGCCGCCAAGAAATCATAAAGCAAATGCCGTTGCTGAAACGAATAATGCTTTGGTTGCATAATCTGAAAACCGGCAGGCGCGAAGACGGCTTTGTAAAATTATCGCCGAACAATTCAGGTCTTCTGATAAAAGCAACATTGGTTTATCCGGATAAAATCATAGGTACGCAAAGCGCGGAATTTCTTTTTGACCCGTCGCCTGTCGGCGCCGAGGCTTCGCGGGAATTGTTTATAAAAGAAATTGCGAATTCGCGCACTTTCGGCCGCATCTGGGAATGGGAATATCTAAAAAAGCGCGGTATGGGGCAGGGTGCCAACGAAAATAATGTCATCGCGCTGAATGATGCCGGCGACGGCACTTTGAACGGCCTGCATTATCCGGACGAATTCGCGCGGCATAAACTGATAGACGCGGCGGGGGATATTTTCACGGCGGGCGGATTTGTGCACGGGACTTTGGAATCTTTTAAGGGATCGCACGGCTTGAATAACCTTGTGTTAAGAAAATTGTTCAGCGACCCGGAAAATTATGATATAATACAAGGCATAAGTAATAAGGCAAAAGGCAAAAAAGGAGTAAAATTATGAAAAATAAAATTAAAAGTTTTGCGGAAAAGGGATTCTGCCTTTTGCCTTTTGCCTTTTGCCTTGCCCTTTGCGCTTGCGGCAATTACATCAAAAATGAAAACGGAAGCGAGCATATCGTCAAATTGAATGGCGAGCCGTTAAACTGCAATTACCTTTACAAGCTGGAATCCGAAGTTTCCGTTTATGATGCGGATGACGCGCGGCGCTATATGGAAAACCGCATAGCCGACCAGGCGCGGCCCGGGAACGCTTATTGGATCACATCGCAGCGCACTCGGCCGAACGAATGGGTCATATTCGGGCCGGAACGCGCGTTTGTCTTGGCCGCGAATGTTTATGATTGTCCGAATCCGCGAAATGTCCAGACCGTGGCCGGTGGCCAGGAATTGCCAGAAACGCCGACAAGTATGTATGGCGCGGCGTATTAAAATCCGGCGAAAGCCGGTTTTTAATTAGCAATTATCAATTAGCAATAAGTAATTAACTGCTAATTGCTCATTGCTAATTGATAATTGTTTATGTTATAATTGGGCATCATATAGGTGAGAGAAATAATTTGCCGACGGATGTCATAACTATTGAGCGCAAGAAATATGCCGCAGGCTTGCTTTGGCAGCCTGTCGCCGCGGGTCAAAATCCGCGGGCCTATGCGCGCCACCTGGCCCGCACGATCGGCAAGAAACTTAATCTTTTCATAGAATACCGCAATATGATCGGACTTGGTTCCCGCAAGACCGGACATTCCGGCGGAATGCCAGTCGCCGCGGCCGAGGCGGTAGAGGCCTTTGCAGAATTTTCTTCCCTGCTTGCCGTATTTCAGGTAAATAACGGATATTGGCTTTTTGCCGCCCGCAACGGAATTATTTTGGAAGACCGCTTGTTTAGCGATGAGGCCGCGGCAAAAGACTTTTATTCAAAACTGTCGCAGATGCCCGATTGGGGGGCGATGTTCGCGCCCGGATCCTGGGCCGCGCCGCGCGCCGTGGAAAAGCATTTGGAAGATGTCATTTCCGGCGGGGCCAAGGCGACACTGAAACCAATCAGTCATTTCAAGTCCGATTTCTTTGCGCTGGTTTTATTTCTTGTATTCGCGCTGTCTGTCGCGCACTTTTTCAAAGAGCCTATTGCGAAAATAATATCCCCCGCGCCGCGTGTATCTGCGCTGGATCCGAATGCCGCCGAAGAATACAAAAAGCGTTTGGTGGAAAAAAATCAGGAATTGAATGTCAAACTAAATATTCAGCAAAAGGCGCCGCCTGCGCCCGCGCCGCTTGCTATGCCGTACGATAATATTCCGGAAACGGGCGCCCGCGCGCAGTTATGCTATCAGGCGGTCGGCTTTTTAATGCAGCCGGTTCCGGGCTGGGTTCAGACCGGCGCGGAATGTTTGGACGCGACTGCCGCCGCCACTTTCCGGCGCAGCTTTGGAAATCTGGGGGATTTTTATGAAATCGCGACGGATTTGTTTCCGGGCGCGATTGTCCGCGAAGAATCAGATTCTGTCATAATACTGACCGCGAACTTGCCGGCATTGCCTGCATATGCGTCAGTGTCAGAGCTGGATGCGGAGTCTTTGGGGCGCGAAATTTCAACCAGGTTTCAGCGCATTGATTCAGATGTTAATATAAACGCGGTGGTGGATACGGTAGAAAACGGAAAAGAATCCGCAAATATAAATGTTTTGGAAGTCGCGGCGGCGTCAAAGCTGGCCCCGATTGAATTTATGAAAATATTTGACGATATAGAGGGTGTTTATTTATCGCGCGCGCATTGGGACGCAAAGTCCAGAACTTGGAACTATGAGGTGATTGTCTATGCTGAATAACAAATATACCGAAATAAAAAAAGGACAAAAGGACAAAAGGACAAAAGGGCAATTGTCCATCTGTCCTTTTGTCCTTTTGTCCTTTTGTTTGCTTGGCGCTCCGTGCGTTGCGGACGAATACGATGACGCGTCGGCCGCGGCTGTTGCTGCTTACGAGCTGGACGGCTCTTTATTTCAGCAGATTACGGATTTGGAGCAGCAGAAAATCCTGATGCAATTGGAAAAAGAGCGCGCGCAGCTGGATCTGGAACTGGATCGCCTGGCGGCAGAAAAAATAAAGCTGCATATGGAAATAGATACTTTGGAAGGGCGCAGCGCAGCGCAGGCGGATCAGCTGGAATCTGAAAAGGCAAGGCTGGCGGCCGAGGCTGCAAAACTGGAAAAGCAAAAGGAACAGCTGCAATCTTCCGCGCCTGAATCAAAAGACGATAAAAAAAGCGCCAAGAGCGAATCAAAGGCGGAAGAATCAGCACCGGCAGAATTTGCCAAGAAATACAAGCTGATTGAAATTATCGGCGCCGGTCGCCAGTTGCAGGCGACAGTGGAAGATCTGACCAATAATCAGCGCAGGAAGACTTCGGTCGGAAAAGTTCTGGACGGCTATACCATCAAATCCATATCCTTGGACGAAGGCGTTGTTTTCAGCAAAGACGGAAAAACAGAAACACTGAATGTGGGAAAGGAAAAATGAGCAATTATCAATTAGCAATAGTTGCTAATTGCTAATTGATAATTGATAATTGTTATGAGCGAAGCGAACAATATCTTGAATGAAAAGCGTGGAATAGGTCCGGCGTCCGTGCCGGCCGGCTTGGAAAACGCGCCCCAGAAAGATGTCATAGACTATCTTTTTTCCGGCGGAAACAAATTGCTGACCGCGACTGCCGCCGAACTGGAATTATCCAAAGACACCCAGAATCTGATCGCTTATTTCACGGGCGGCGAAATTATAATCTCGCGCACACACCGCTATGACGGGCGCGTTCTGGCCTTTCTGGACTTATTGTCCCGCCAGAACAGAAAGATGCTGAATCCGTTTTATTCGGACCTGGGGCTGCTTTCCGGAATTTACAAGTCTTTTGACGCGCGCATCGGCGGCGGGGATGTCCGCTCGCGCCTTGATTACGACAACCAGATGCAAAAAGACTTTGTGGACATAATCGCGCGTGCGGCCGCCCAGAAAGTTTCCGATATTCATATAGAGGTTGCGGATCAGACTACGGTTTATTTTCGTATGGACGGCTCTATCCAGCCGGTTTTGGAATATAATTCCGGATGGGGCGAATCTTTCGTGCGCGCAGCTTTCGCATCCGCCGACATATCCAATTCAAACTATGCGCAGAATGAATATCAATCTGCCCAGAAGGACGGGCGCACTCCGCTGCGTGGCACGAAAGACCTGTATCTGCCGATCGGAATACTGGGCGTTCGTATGCAGTTCAATCCGGTGGCGTTCGGATCGCGCTATGTCGTTATGCGCCTGCTGTACGATAATCCGTCGCAGGGGATAAAGACCGAGCAGGAATTCGGAGAGTACGAGCAAAAGCTGCTATTGCGCCTGCGCGCGTATCCGACGGGCCTGGTGGTGGTGGCCGGTCCGACCAGCTCTGGAAAATCCACGACCTTGGTTCACAATATGGCCCAGATGCTGAAAGAGCGGAACTATGAAATCAATCTGATTACTGTGGAAGATCCGGCAGAGCAGAAGATTTTCGGCGCTCATCAAATGCCGATTGTGAACGCGTCAAACGAAGAGATGCGCGAAGAAAAATTTACCGAGGCCTTGAACGCCGCCCTGCGCAGCGATCCGGATACATTAATGGTCGGCGAAGTCCGCACTTTGTCCGCGGCCCAGCTGACGGTAAAGGGCGCGCTTTCCGGGCACAATGTCTGGACGACTTTGCACGCGAATTCCGCTATGGCCGCGCTGACCCGCCTGCTGGATATGGGCGTAGAGGGATTCAAGCTGAAAGACGAGACTATGATGCGCGGATTGGTTTCTATGCGCTTGTTTCGGAAAGTCTGCCCGCATTGCCGCGAAAGATTAAGCGATCATCCGGAACATCCTGCATACGGTCGCGTCAAAGATTCATTCGGAGAAATCGGCCTGCGCCAGGTTTATATCCGCGGCGCCGGGTGCGAGGAATGCAAAGGCAAGGGCACGCTGGGGCGGATAAAAGCAGGCGAGATTATAATTACGGACAACGAATTTCTGCGCCTGGCATTATCTGGGGATACTGCGGCGGCGGTTAAATATTGGCTGGAACAGCTGGACGGTCGGACATTAAAGGAATCCGCAATGGAATTGATGTTAAAGGGCGTGATTGGCGTTGAAGAGTTGGAGCGCTGGGTGGGGTTATTGGATCAGCCCGGCGTGTACTGATTGGTAATTACCCACCCGGTTTTCCTGCGGGCGGTGGCGGGGGAACCGTGGGCGCTTGCCCACTTCCCCGCCCGCCACTGCCCGCATTAAAAACAACTGATGAAAATCAAACCCTGATAAGAAAATATGTCGCTTGATCTGAATCTTTTATATGCGAAAGCAAACTTCCGTTTTAATACCGAAAAGCGGCTGGCGATGTATCGCAAACTGGCATCGCTGCTTCGCAATAATTTCACGCTTATGGATGCGCTGGGGCGCATAGAGCGCGTGGAATCCAAAGGCGGAACAAAACCGGACGAGCCCTTTGCCATAGCTATGCGCGCCTGGCAGAAAAATTTAGAGCGCGGGCAATCTTTCAGCGATGCCACGCGCGGCTGGATTCCAATTAACGAAACCCTGATGATGACGCTGGGCGATGTTTCAAAGCTGCACATTGCCATTGAAAATGTCGTGCGCGTCATAGAAGGCACGAAAAAAATCAGCGGGTCTATGCTGAACGCCGTCGCATATCCTTTGTTTTTATTGGCGCTGACTTTCGGAATTATCGTTATGGTCGGGCTTTATCTGGTGCCGCCTTTGATAGAGGCCGCGGGCACTGATGTAGTATGGCGCGGCACGGCTGCGTCCCTGGTCTGGGTTGCGGATTTTTCCAAGAATTACTGGTATGTATTTGCGGGCGCATTTGTTGCCGCGATTTTCGTCGTATGGATTTCTTTTGCGAATTGGTCTGGGCGAATTCGCGCTAAATTTGATTCTCTGCCGCCGTGGAGTCTTTACAAGATTCAGGTTTCCGTCGGCTGGCTGATGTCTTTGGCGGCTATGGTCGGCGCGGGCGGCAGTCTGCCCGGCGCTATCAAAATGCTGGCGGATAATTCCTCGCCGTATTTGAAGAGCATATTGGATGATACATTAAAGTTCATAGCGAACGGCGATAATTTGGGCGGCGCTTTGGCGAATACCGGCCGCAATTTTCCGAATGACGAAATCATAGGGGACTTGGCGATATATGCGGATATGAACGGCTTTGACGAGAATTTGAACAAGATAGCGAACGATTATCTGGACGAATCCGTCAGAAAGATGGAGGCTATTTCCAATATCCTGAACAGCGTCGGTATCCTGCTTGTATCCGTAATCATAGGCTGGGTTGTGTTTGGAACTTTTGATATGCAGGACCAGATAACCGCTGCTATTTCATAAACGCTTGACTTTTGTACTTTTTGTAGATACAATAAATAGGAATAAATAATGATTTACGAATGGGATGAAAATAAAAGAAAGACAAACCTTGAAAAACACGGCTTGGATTTCGTATTGGCAAAACTTATCATAAATTCGCCTGATATGTATGATGTTATTGACGATAGATTTGATTATGGCGAAGAGCGGCATTTAGCCTATGCCCGCATAAACGAAGTTTATTTATGCT
This sequence comes from Rickettsiales bacterium, assembly GCA_031267375.1. Taxonomy (GTDB): domain Bacteria; phylum Pseudomonadota; class Alphaproteobacteria; order Rs-D84; family Rs-D84; genus JAIRZE01. Next base: position 9,497 of record JAIRZE010000055.1, read on the forward strand.
TATGTTATGTTCCGAAAACAAAAGATTTGATCAGGGTCATATCATTGCGTTTCGCACACAAAAAAGAATGGAAGAAATTAAAATGGCAATAAAAAAATATACAGATTTGCAAATGGATAAATTAGTTGATAAAACCGATTGGGCGCGCGTAAAAAAAATGCGCGATCGGAATATTGATTTTTCTGATGCGCCGATGGCTGCGCGCGGGATGTTGTCAGGCGCTGTTCGGCACAACCTTGGGCGGCCGGTGAAAGACGATAAAAAAGTGGCGACGAATCTGCGCTTGGATAAAAGGGTCATAGAAGGCTTCAAAAAGACAGGTCCCGGCTGGCAGACGCGCATAAACGACAGTTTGCTGAATTCTTTGAAAATGTTCGGTCTGTTATAGTTCTTTCACTGCAAAGGCGCATTCGGCGCCTTTGCTATACCATAAACGGCAGGTTTTCCAAGTTCCCTTCCGCAACCCTTACATTCACATCTATTACCATAAACACAGTATCAGGCGTCGGCTGCTGGATTCCG
>JAIRZE010000053.1 GCA_031267375.1 Rickettsiales bacterium
GAAAGAATTTATTCTGCCTTTGCGCGACTTGGTTGTTCATCCTGGCCTGACCGTGCCCGTTTTCTTGGACAATCCGATTTCTGTCGCCTGCATCAATGCCGCAGCCGCCGGAAACGGCCGCGTTATTTTGGCGCCCCAGCACATCTGGAACTATCCCACATCCGCGGAAGATCTTTATGATGTCGGCACAACCGGTGAAGTTCTGCAAGTCCTGCGTATGCCGGACGGCGCGGTTCATTCCATAATCCGCACGACCGCCGCTGTGAAAATTTCAGATATTACGGTTGAAAACGGCCTGTTCAGCGGAATGCCCCAGGTTATCGCCCAGCTGGATGATTCCCAGTTTGAGCAAACCTTGGCCCTGCGCGACAAGGTCGCGGATCAATTGCAGATTATGTCCGTCGCCAGAAAGTTCAAGCTGGATAAATTGCGCGCCGTAATTCGCGATTATCCTATGCCCGCTTTTATTGACACTGTTATTCAAATGACGGATATTGAAACCGACATCGCGGTGCAAATTCTGGAATGCCGGACTTGGCGCGAAAAACTTGTATTAATCCTGGAACAGCTGGCCTTTATGTCAGAGCTGGCAAAGATAGACGAATCAATCGCCCGCAATGTACGCAGCCAATTGGACGGCGGAAAGCGCGACGCTATATTACAGGAAAAATTAAAAGCGATTCAAAAAGAACTGGGTGAGTATTCTGATGAAATGGATACCGAAAACCTGAAAAAGCGAATTAACGAATCAGATATGCCGGAAGATGCAAAGGCAAAGGCGTTAAGCGAATGGAAAAAGCTGAACGCTAATCCGCCCAGCTCTCACGAAGGGGGAATGTTAAAGACTTATCTGGACGAATTATTGTCTATGCCCTGGAACAAATCCGACAAGGTGAAAATAGATCTGAACCGCGCGCGCGAATGCCTGGACGCCCAGCATTCCGGTATGCGCGGCGTGAAAGAGCGCATCTTGGAACATATTGCCGTTATGCGAAAAACCGGAAGCAATGCCGGAACTATTCTGTGCCTGGTCGGCGCGCCCGGCGTTGGAAAAACCAGCCTGGGCAAATCTATCGCGGCCGCATTGGGCCGGAAATACCACCGCATTTCATTGGGCGGCGTCTCGGACGAAGCGGCCTTTCGCGGACATCGCAAGACTTATATCGGCTCGCAACCCGGGCGGTTAATGGACGCTTTGAAAAGATGCGGCGCCAATAATCCGGTCATAGTTTTGGACGAGATTGACAAGCTGGGCCGCGATCACCGCGGCGATCCGGAATCCGCTCTGTTGGAAGTATTGGATCCGGAACAAAACAAGTCTTTCCGCGATCATTATTTGGAAGTAGATTTTGACTTATCCAATGTGCTTTTTGTCGCGACCGCGAACAGCCTGAATATGTCGCCCGCATTAAAAGACAGAATGGAAATAATTGAAATTCCAGAATATTCGGAAGACGAAAAAATAAAAATCGCGCGCGAGCATTTGATAGCGCGCGCCGCAAAGGATACCGGCTGGAACGCGGCGAATATAACGATTTCAGACGATGCGCTACGCCACATAATACGAAATTATACTGGCGAGCAAGGCGTGCGCGAATTGCAAAGATGCCTGGCGGCGATGCTGCGGCGAACCTTGTTGAATAACAACGGGGAAGATTTGCCGACAGAATTTGACGCGGCGAAAATAGACGAATTATTGAAAGAGCATAAAAGCGCGAACATCGCCCGCCGCATAGGGTTTACAGCTGGTGCAAGGGTGTAAAATGATACTGATAATTGACACATCTTTATCCGGAATACGGCTGGCGCTTGGATGCCTGGTGGGGCGACTTTCTACGAAAGTCGCCTATGATATGGCTGGTGTCGTAGACACCAGCCCCACCTGCAAATACATACAGTCCGAAAAACAGTCTTTGGATTTGCCGCCGGCGGTGCTGGAATTTCTGCAAGCAAATAAAATATCTTTCCGCGATTTGTCCGCCGTCGCAGTTGTCGTCGGACCGGGCAGCTTTACCGGAATTCGCCTGGGCATCGCATACGCAAAGGGCGTGGCTCTGGGTGCCAATATTCCGCTGGTCGGCGTGAATGCTTTTGAAATTTATCTGGAACAAACGCCGGATGCGTTCGTCGCGATTGATTCCGGCAAAGGCGATTTTTTCTGCGCGGCAAAAGATATGGCGCCCTGCATAATGACCATAGATGAAATAGAAACAAAACAAATGGAATACGCGCGAACCGTCGGGCACAAGCCATACGATTTATCTAACGCGATTCCGATCGCCGCGCGCAAATTGAATCGCGCGCAGCGCGACGCCCCCGCCCTTGCGGGGGGGGCAGACGGCGAAGCCGTCGGGGGTGGGTTTACAGACCCCGTGATTCCTTTATATATGAAGCCCAGCTATGCTGAACAAAATTGCAAATCTTTATAAAATCTGCTTTCCGAATGATAATTCTTTCGGACCGGATCAGATCGCCGCATTTCAAAAAGACGGCGGCCAGATAATATTTTCCGACAACAGCTTTGTCGCCTGGCGCGCCGTATTGGACGAGGCAGAGCTCTATCACATCGCCGTTCATCCGGATTTCAGGCGCGGCGGCATCGCGAATTCCCTGCTGGTGTGTATGGAGAATGAGTTAAAGAAACAGTCTGTGAAAAAAATATTTTTGGAAGTCCGCGTGTCAAACAAACCGGCGATAGAATTGTATAAAAAAAACGGATATGAACAAATATCCGTCCGGAAAAATTATTATTACGACAATGGCGAAGACGCTTTCGTTATGAGTAAGATTATCTGACGCTTTGTTATAGATTTCAGTTTTATATAATGCTCTGTTATATATTGTATCACTTTTTTGACAAGCCTTTGGCTTGTCATTCCCGCGCAGGCGGGAATAGGGCTCTGAATAAAAAACATTGTAATTTATTAGCCCTATTCCCGCCTGCGCGGGAATGACAAAACTAGTTCATAGTTTTATAAAAAGTAAAAAAATGTATAACAGAGTGTAATATATTATAACCCCTACCCCGCCCGCTCCGCGGGCACCCCTTCCCTATGGGAAGGGGAATTTCCACCGAGCTTAACTTATATTACTATCCATTTACAGCAGATCTATCTTCTTTTCCAAAGCATCTATTTTATCGCGCAACACTGCAAGGTTCTGTTCCAAAGCCTTAAACGGATACTTGTTCCTGAACTGCCACCTTAATTCGTCACAAACCACGGCGACTCTTTCTATATGACGCTTGCTGGTATTATCAGTGCCGACATAATAGCTGACTAAAACCTCGTCCAAGGTTTTGAACATTGTAAATTCTATCAGCTGCATAAACAAATGCCAATCTTCGGTCGGAGAATATCTTCTTTCATACCGGCACCCGAATTCATCCAAAATTGATTTGCGAATCATAGCCGCAGAATGATGAGTACACGACCACAGATGATTATTGTTTTTTATATCAATGTTTTCATATCCCAGATGAGTATAAACAACATCCCAATTCTCGTTTTCAATATAATCCGACGACACCACGCCATAGTTTGGATTATTGTCCAGGAAATCCACTTCCTTTGCGAATCTTTCCGGAAATGAAACATCATCGTGATCGCATACGGCTATGTATTCCCCGCGCGACATATCCAGCAACTTATTGCGCGCGTCAGATATGCCAAGATTCTTTTTATTCTTGCGGTAAATTATGCGCTTGTCCCGGTAAGAGCGCACTATGGAATCCAATTCTTTATTTTCGGGCGAATCGTTCAAAATCAGAAACTCAAAATCGCCAAAAGTCTGATTTAACACAGATTCTATGCAAAGGCGCAAGCGACCGGGCGGGGTATTATAAATCGGCAGGCAGACAGAGATTTTCGGCGCTGGCCGGAACAGGCCGCGCCAAAATTTTGTCAGATAAATCTTACCTGTGTGTGTGTGTGTGTGTGTGTGTGTGTGTGTGTGTGTGTGTGTAGCTTTCTGCGGCTTTCAGCGTTTTTGGCATTTTTTTCAGTTCCTTTTTGCGGATTTTTTTATCACAAACATCTGCCCTATGCCGAACAGATTTGAAACTGTCCAATACAGCACCAAGCCCGACGGCATAAACGCAAACAGCGCAGTGAATATTATCGGCAACCATTTCATCGTTTTCTGCATCTGCGCCGCCATATCCCCTGGGGCCGCATCAGATTTAGGCGCCGCGCTCTGCAATCTCTGCTGCCACCACATTGTCGCGCCCATCAGAATCGGCAGGATAAAGTAAGGATCCATTACTGACAAATCTTTCAGCCACAAAAATCCGGCGTGGCGCAGCGGCACCGCTATCAGCAATGCTTTATACAATGCAAAGAAAATCGGAATCTGCAACAGCATCGGCAGACAGCCCGACATCGGGGACGCCTTGTGCGACTGGTACAATTTTGTCATTTCCATTTGCATACGAACTTTGTCATTCGCGTAAAGCTTTTGAATCCGAACCAATTCCGGCTGCATCTTTTGCATCGCCGCCATAGCGGTATAAGACTTGCGCGTCAACGGCCACATCAAAATGCGCAGACCGATAGTCAGCAGAATAATCGCCAGGCCGTAATTTGCGACGACAGAGTTCAATGCGGTCAAGCACCATAAAAACGGCCGCGCCAAGAACCAGAACCAGCCGTAATCCATAGTCTGCGTCAAACCCGGGATTGACGATGCGGCCAGTATTTTCGCATCCTTTGGCCCTGCGAAA
>JAIRZE010000065.1 GCA_031267375.1 Rickettsiales bacterium
GATGACGAGAGGATAGCCAGTGAAACCCCGGGTCAAAGAAAAGCACAAGCCGATGTAACCGGAACCGGGGATTTGTGAGAATCAGGGATAAGGTTTATCCGAAGAATGAACCCAGTGAAAATAAGAAACCGTACAATCAAGAATCAGATGAGTCAGGACAAGTGAATATAGGAAATCAACAGATAGAAAGTAATGAATAAGTCGTACGGCAGTTTTTTAGGCAGAAAACTAAGAATTTTTTTAAGAGGAATAATTATGTCAAAAAAGATTTCTATTTCTTTATCTTCAATCATTATGCTTTTTATTTTGGACAGTTCCGCATTTGCCGTAATTGAATGTTCCCAAGTATCAACCTCTAACTATGAATATAGCACTAAGTGTAATGGAGGATCTCTGGGGACACAACAATATTCTTTATGCCGCCAATCTTCCGATGGATGTTATTACTGTTATAAGGTTGAACCTGATTGCTCTGGCCCTGTTTCAGGGAAGTATACCTGCACAAGACAATGTTTAAAGGCGTGCAATTCTTCCTGGAGCGGGTTTACTTGCATGGGTTCTACTGTAGCATGCGATTAATAACGAAGGATTTATCATGTTGAAAAAAATAATTCTATCTTTTCTTGTTACCACGATAACTTTATCAAATGCATGGGCGCCACCCACAATAACAATGTGCCCTGGAACAATGACCTCATATAGTTGTGCCTCTGGTTATTATTGGTCTGGTTCGGATTGCCTTATATGTCCGGCGAATAGCTGTGGATTTGGGAACACCCCCACCAGCACGAATATGAACAGTCAAAATCAAAATTATTGCTATATCTCCGCCGGGACATCATCAGATAGCGCCGGCTCGTTTACATGGTCAAATATCTACTACAACTAATTAAGCAACAATATGTCAGCAAAGAAAAACTTATATATATTTGGCTTGGCAGCACTTGGCCTGCTTGCATCAAAAATAAATGGTCAAAATTCCGCAAGTTTTGAAACAGGAATTGCATTGCATGCGAACGAAGAGCCGCCAAAGAAATTTACAATCGAAGAATTTCTATCCGCAATCAAATCGGCCGGCCCGAATACCAATACAGACAGCATTTATAAAAATTTATCTGACTTGCAAATAACAAACATGATGATTTCATCGCGCCGCTTTGCCCCACGTGTGGAAATAGATACTGTATTCATTCGCAATTACGATGACTATAAAAATAATACAGGCATAGTTAAATTCGGTCAATTGGACCGAGAATTCAATATTATCACATTGCCGTACTATTTCGTAACCGCCGACTGTGATTATTCATGTCCGGACGGAATACCGTTTGATCCGAAAAAGTTGCAAAATTTATATGATACTTTTAACCGCGAAGCTTTCTATAAATATTTTCATGAAAAATCTCATTCAGATTTATTGGCGAACGTGGATTTCGCAGGATTAAGTTTGCAGGAAAAGCTGAAGGTCGCAGTTCACGACGAAATTCGCGCATATATTTGCGAACTTATGCTTCGCGATTCTGTGCTGAATCAAACAGGGCTTATACATGAGGCGTTTCCATTGCAATCAAAAGTTTTTGAAAAATTTATATACGGGAACAAGAATTTGACCAAGCAATTTTATAGCAGGTTCTTTTGGCAAAAAGATTCAAAATTGTCCGCGTTAGCGCAGGAAAATTTTGAAGAAGCAAATGAATACTTGCAATATGCATTCGCGATGGAAAAACCGCAACTTGATATGACACGCGAAAAGGCGGACGCGATTCTGTTATCAGTGATAAAACATTTGGGCAATAATGCCATAATGGAATCGTATTTAGAATCCGATCAAATGCCATCATTTATTTATAATCAAATGATATATGGTTATTACTGGCAACAAGAAAATCCGGAAACGCAACCAATGTCGTATCAAAAGTTTCTGGAATGGGCATATACTTTTGACGGAATAAATTTGCTGGAAACTTGCTCGGATTCTGTGAGGACGCAGGTTAATCTGTTGCTGAATAAATATGAAGAGTCCGGGGCTTTTATGCAAATTGCGGAACAGATAAAGACCGATATGCCAGGATTGCTGCGACTGAATGAAGAAATAATAAAAAATGCGGCAATTATGGAAAAATGAAAATATTTTCTCGATCAAATATTAGATTGCTTTCGCGGGGTTATGCTCTATAATCACCGCATGTCACTTAAATTTAATCTTATTAAAAACGACCCGTCCCCGCACAGCGGGGCCGCGGCAGGCGGAAATGCACGGCGCGGAAGCGTCGAAACCGCGCATGGGACCTTTCAAACGCCTGCATTCATGGCCGTGGGCACCGCCGCGACGGTGAAAGCGCTGACTATGGATCAGGTTGCGGCAACCGGGACTGAGGTCATACTTGGAAATACTTACCATTTAATGCTGCGACCGGGTGGCGATTTGATCGAACGGATGGGCGGATTGCATAAATTTTCCGGATGGCATGGGCCGATACTGACAGACAGCGGCGGGTTTCAGATAAAATCCCTTGCCGGATGGGGATGCGGAGGAGAATCAGCGCCGATCACAAAAACCGACGGAGGCCTAGTAAAAAGAACCGAACAAGGCGTGGAATTCACATCGCACATCGACGGCGGACAAAAGCATTTCCTTACGCCTGAAAAATCAATTCAGATTCAGCATCAGCTTGATTCCAATATCACGATGGCGTTCGACGAATGTCTGCCGTATCCTGTGGAACATGACGTCGTCCGGGCCAATGTCGAACGCGTAACGCGCTGGGCAAAGCGGTCGCATGATGCATTTGTCGATCGGCAGGGGTATGGCATTTTTGGCATTGTCCAGGGATCCGTATTCAAAGACCTGCGCGATATATCAATTCGCGATTTGACGCGGATTCCATTCGACGGTTTTGCAATCGGCAGCCTGACCCAGGGGGAACCCTATGACGTAATGCTGGATATAATCGCGCATACATGCGAACAGCTGCCGATGGATAAGCCGCGGTATCTGATGGGGGCGGGAACGCCTATCGATATTCTGGGCGCCGTTGAACGCGGCATAGACATGTTTGACTGCGTAATGCCTACACGCGCAGGCCGCACCGCCCAGGCATTTACGCGGCATGGAACAATGAATATGCGCAACGCGCGGTTTCGCGATGATGCGGCGCCGCTGGATTCAGAATGCGGCTGTCCGGCATGTAAATTATCACGCGCGTACATTCATCATCTTGTAAAGGCCAATGAAATACTTGGTGCCATGCTGTTGACCCAGCATAATTTATGGTTCTATCAGGATTTAATGCGCAATATTCGCAAATCAATAGAAAGCGGAGAATTTCAAACGTTCAAAAAAGATTTCATTGAAAAATATTCTGGAAACAAGTAGAATAAAAAATAACAAATAGGGGCATCCATGTTTAAGAAAAAACCAAAACAAGTAGAAGTCATCGATATGGGCGGGGCCAAGGTGGTTGCTCGCAAGACCAGCTGGATAAAAAAAGTAAAAATCACTTTCGCAGTGATTTCTGTTCTATGGCTGGGGTTTGTTTACTGGGCGCCGATGTATGTGAAAAATCACTATTCGGAACCGATAAAAAAATCCATCGTTGTTTCCATGTTCTTTGATATGCAGCGCTATATGCAGGAACAATACGAAAAAATGCTAAAGGGAATCGCGGGTATGATAGACCTGAAAAAGCCCGTCGCATACGCCGTCGATAAAGTAATGATGGCCGAAGGCCAGGTTGCCAAAGTCGAACAGGTAACCGCACAGGCCAACAAAACAACCGATAAAGTCAGCAAGCTTTCCGGCATAGCCAGCAAGTTTGGGGTAAACACAGGCTCTGTCGACAATGCGGTGGCGTCTGCCAATCAGGCTGTGGCCAAGGTGGACGATACTGCAAAGATGGTGAACGAACGGTTGGAAAAAGTAAAAACAGAGCTTGAAAAAATCGCTCAAACCGAAATCGACAAAGCGATGGATGAACAGATAAAGGCTTTCTTGGACAAGCAGTCTGGCGGGCTTGGCACCACGCTTTTGACCAATTACGGAATAAAGCATGTCATGCCCTGGAAACCATCTACATGGCCGATTACAACAAAGATTTACAATGACCTGGAAAAATCAGATGTCGGCATAATAAGGTCATTGACATCGCTGGTTAACAAATACTTTGGCTATGTCGCATGGGGATTGGTGATTGCGGCATGGGCGGCTGGCCTGATTATCTGGTTTGTCGTGATGGGCAAGGTTAATGGATTGACCCGACCGTTCCTTGTCTGCCCACGCTGCGGACATACATACGCGGACAAACGAACCGGCTTTATGTTGCTTAAAGTATTCCAGCCATGGAAATGGTTTATGTAAAAAATAAAACCACAACGATAAAAAATAGTTTTACTCAAAAACTGAAACCCGCAGGCACAAAGGATTTGCGGGTTTTTATTTTTGATTTTTATTTCTA
>JAIRZE010000079.1 GCA_031267375.1 Rickettsiales bacterium
TTATTTCTCTGGGGCGAATGACGGGTTCCCGCCTGCGCGGGAATGACAACTGCTTTGTAAAAAGGGTGAAATTTATTTTTTCTGGGGCGAATGACGGGTTCCCGCCTGCGCGGGAATGACAACTGCTTTGTAAAAAGGGTGAAATTTATTTTTTCTGGGGCGAATGACGGGACTCGGACCCGCGACATTCGGTACCACAAACCGACGCTCTACCAACTGAGCTACATCCGCCATAAATTTAATAATTTCTAAACAAAGAAGCCACCCTTCGCCAATCCCCCTGCGCCAAGGCTTCGGGCGACACTCAATTTTCAGCCCTCGCTTTGCTCGGTGAAAATTGGTGGTGGAGCTGATCGGGCTCGAACCGACGACCTTCTGCGTGCCACGCAGACGCGCTACCAACTGCGCCACAACCCCAAGTTCACGCATTTTATATGTTTACTTCACATTTGTCAAATAGATATTGGGTTAAAACACAACCCGGGCGCCCAGCATCAAAGAGCTTGTCAAGACATCGCCCGTTTTCACATCAAAATAATATCCGCCGCCAATATCAAATCTTTCCGTCAATCCGTCGTTATACATAACACGGAACTGCGCGTCCAATGTCAGCCAATCCGTTATCCCTTGGGATATCCCGGCGATAAATTGGCCAGCAATCCTGGTCTTGCCAATTCTGTAATTAAAATCACTATCATCAGACACCATACGCGCTTTCATAAACGCCGCGCCAATCCCCCCGCCGACATAGACATTAAAGGAATCTTCGGTCCACGCCGTATACAGCGCATTCGCCATCAAATAGCGAGTGTACAACAGCCAGCGCGTATTATCATCATCTTCTTCGTCATTCACAACATATCTGCCGGCCTGTCCATAGTTCAACTCTGCGCGCCATTTCGCAACAAACTGATACCCTGCGACCAAGTCAAATCCAACCTCTGGTATAGATGTATAAAAATATTTTTCCGTCAGATCTGGCCCCAGATTTGTGGAAAATTCTTCCGAGAATGACAGCATACTGTACTGGGCCCGCGCGCCGATATAAAAGTCACCCTGCTCTGCCATCGCGCCACCAAGTCCTGCAAATGCAATAACCGCCGCTGCAATAAATTTTTTCAGAGTCATTTTTCACCTCGCTTTTTTTTAATATTACAGAAACAAAACAGCAATGTCAATATTGACATAATTTATATGATGTTTTATAGTGGCCGCATAGTAAAGGACTGCCTATGAAAAATAAACTTATGACTATATTCATTGCAGGCGCAATCACGGCGACCGGATTCTCGGCGCGCGCAAGCGAAGTCAGTGCAGAGCGAATCGGCGATTTATTGCAAGTCGCGCTGCCGGCGTACGCTTTGGGGCTGACTATGCAGGAAGAAGATTGGGACGGAACTTTGCAATTTGCAAAAGTATTCGCCGCATCCACTTCCACAGAGATCGGGATAAAATACTTTGTAAATCAAGAGCGTCCAAACGGCGCGAATGTTTCCGCTTTCCCCAGCGGGCATACTATGGCGGCGTTTTCCGCGGCGACATTCATTCATCGCAGATACGGATTATATCGCGCGGCATTGCCCTATGCCCTGGCCACATTTGTCGGATATTCACGCGTTCAATCAAAGTGGCACACGGTTGACGATGTGGTCGCCGGCGCGGTATTCGCAGGGCTTTGGACTATGGCCTTTGCAGAGCGCAAAATGCCGCCGATAACGGTTTCGGCGGACACCCACGGCGCGAAACTCAATTTCCATACAAGATTTTGATATTGCATTTTTTGACAAGCCTTTGGCTTGTCATTCTCGCGCAGGCGGGAATAGGGCTTTGAAATAAAAAAACATTGTAATTTACTTAGCCCTATTCCCGCCTGCGCGTGAATGACAAAACTACTTAATAGTTTTGTAATATATTGACAGAAATAAACAAGGAGAAATTTATGGATTATGATAGTTTGAAATCAGAAGCCCTGGCAAAGACCGCCGCGACTTTGGAAGTTCTAAAAAACGAATATGCGGGCCTGCGCACGGGGCGCGCGTCCGTGCATTTCTTGGACGGCGTAAAGGTAGAGGTTTACGGCACAGAAATGCCGATTGACCAAGTCGCCACTCTTTCCGTTCCGGAATCGCAGACCATTACCGTTTCCGTTTGGGATTTATCAAACGGCGCCGCGGTTGAAAAGGCTATCCGCGACAGCGGACTGGGCCTGAATCCGCAACGCGCGGGCGGCGTAATTCGCCTGAACCTGCCGCCGCTGACCGAAGAGCGCCGCAAGGAATTGGTCAAAGTCGCCGGAAAGTATGCCGAAGAAGCAAAAATTTCTATGCGCAATATTCGTCAGGACGCTATGGGTAAAATCAAGCGCGCGAAAGACGATAAAGAAATCAGCGAAGACGACCAGCGCAGGTTTGAAGAAGACTTGCAGAAAGTCTTTGAAGGCAGGGCCGCGGAAGTGGACGCGTGCGCGAAACAAAAAGAAGCGGATATTCTGACAGTGTAAAAATGCGGCAAACGCCGCATTTTTAGTGAATAGATAATAGTTAATAGTGAATAGTTTTTGCTCTTATAAAAGCTCGGCGCAAATTCCCCTCCTATGGAGGGGAATTTAGACAGAGCCTAACAAAACCTTATAACCCCAGAACCCTTGCTATATCGTTCCACATAGTAAACACCATCAAGGCGCCGATCAAAACCCAGCCCGCCCAAATCGCAATCTCCATTCCTTTGCCGCCCAATTTCCGCCGCGTGATTCCTTCTATTATCAAGATCAGCAAGTATCCCCCGTCCAGCACCGGCAGCGGCAGCAAATTTATTATCGCCAGATTTACCGACAGTAATGCGATAATAGAAAGCAAGGCAAATATCCCCGCGGCCATAGCTTGGCCCGATACCTGGGCTATGGTAATAAAGCTGCCCAGCTGTTTTGACGACCGCTCGCCCGTTATAATCTGATTCAAAACGACCAGCAGAGTTTTGCTTTGGGTATATGTTTCGCGCGCACCGGAATACAACGCACCGACAAAGCCTTTCTTTTGCATAACAGTCTTGCTGCCGTCTGCAATCAGTCCCCATTTCTCTGCGGGCGCGATTTTAACCTGGACCAGTTTTTCGCCGCGAACCAGCGCCACACTCGCATCGCGCGCAGACGCCAATTCTTTCGCCAATATAATCTCGCCCCAGTTGGCGATTTTTTTATTGTCTATGCGGACAACGGTATCCCCTGCCCTGACCCCGGCCGTGAATGCCGGACTGCCCTGCACCACCTGGCCAATAACAGGCAGCTGCGCGGGGCGCGGGTGAAACGCGAACATAGACGAATATATCCCCCAGGCCAGCACAAAATTCATAATCACGCCGGCCGCGATTATGATAAATTGCTTCCACGCGGGCGCGGATAAATAATGTCCCTCTTTTTTTGCCTTTGGCAAGTCCGCGTATTTCTTGCGATTGAACATATCGTCCTGGCCGTAAATAGCGACATATCCGCCCAGCGGCAGAACAGACAATTTCCAAGTAGTCCCGCGCCGGTCTTTCCATTTGAACAAAGCCGGGCCGAATCCGATAGAAAACACCTCTACACGCACCTTTGCCCAGCGCGCAGCCAGAAAGTGCCCCAACTCGTGCACAAAAACAACAACACCCAAAACTATCAGCAAAGCAACAATCGTCCAAACTATATTCATTATTTTCTTCCTTTATATTACAGCATAACCAGCCATACGACCGGCAACACGAATATCCAGCCGTCAAATCTGTCAATTACTCCGCCGTGGCCGGGCAAAATATTTCCAAAGTCCTTTATCCCCAATTTTCTCTTTACCGCGCTTGCCGCCAAGTCCCCGTACTGGGACAATAACGCAACGCTGATTCCTATCCACAATAACTGCGGCATAAAAGAATCCGTCCCCAACAATCCGTACATTACCGCCGCCGCGGTCCCGCATAAAATTCCCGCAATTTGGCCCGCCCAAGTCTTGCCAGCGCTTAATGCCGGCCACATTTTATCGCCGCCTATCAATTTTCCGAAAAACCAAGCCCCAACATCCGCCGCAACAATAATCAGCAGCAAAAGCAACATTATCCAAGGCCGCGCTCCGACAAAATACGCGGCGATTCCGACAAGCACCAGCCAGGCCCCGAAAGCGCAGCGCACGGCGCATAATTTCTTGTCAGATATTTTCAGCCGCATAGTTTCAACAACCATCGCCAGCGCCGCCGCAACCCCCAGCCAGCGCACCGCCGGAAGCCCCATATACTGCAAAACAGCCGCAACGCCCGCAATCAGCACCATAACCGCCGCCGTTAAAATTCTTTTCATTGTTTCAGTCATTTTTTGCCCCCGCTGTAATCTTTTTCCTTGCCCCCGCCAAAGCGCCGATTGCGCCGCGCGAATTCTTCCAAAACCTGGGCCCAGTGCTTTTCGCTTTTCACCAATTCCGGCCAGGCGTACGGCGGAAAATATAATTCCGCATAGGCCAGCTTCCACAGCAAAAAGTTGCTGATTCTGCATTCGTTGCTGGTCCGCACCATAAAATCAATCGGCAATAAATCCCCGGTATCCATAAAGCTTTCAAAGGTTTCCTTGTCAACTGGATCCCCGGCCGCCACCGCATCGTTTACGGCGCGAATAATCTCGTCCTGGCCGCCATAGTTCAATGCAAATACCACTGTTCCGGCGGTCCCCTCTGAACTTTTTTCTTCCAATTCATCGCACATTTTGGCCAATCGCGCCGGCAGACGATCCCGCGAGCCGATAACGCGATAGCGCAAATTCTTTTCAATGGCGTGTTTCAGATTCTTTTTCAATTCGCTGTAAAACAGGTTCATCAGAAAGTCAATCTCTTCTTTGGACCGGTCCCAGTTTTCCGTGGAAAATATGAAAAAAGTGATAGTTGAAACGCCGCGGGCGATAAACCAATCCACCAAGTTTTCAAAATTGGCGATTCCGGCGCGATGTCCCATTAATGGCGGCAATCCGCGCTCTTTGGCCCAGCGGCGATTTCCGTCGCAGATAAAGGCGATGTGGGCCGGAACCTTGGATTCTTGAACTTGTTTATTTTTATTTTTTTTGAAAAACATAGATGTATTCCTTTCGCGGAGATATTAAACTCTCTTTGAAAAAAAAACAAGCACTTTTAATCCTTGAAATTATAAAAGAAAAAATCTAGGATTGGTCAAAAGGCAGGATTATGGAAAATCTGAAAATAAAAATTGACGGCGATATTGTAAAAAAAATTCTCGGGAATACAGATACTATTAAAACATATTTGGGTAAAATGAGGGTTCCGTACCATAATGGGCTGTCCGCAAATGATTATAGAAAACTTGTTGTTGATACTTGGCAATATGATAAGAGCAAAGATATAATCCGAGAATTATTCAAATCCACCACAAAATACAGAAATGGAAAGTCTGCTGATGATGCAATGCAAATTTTATTGCGAGAATGGGAAAGTCTTCAACTTGGCGATGTTTCTTGGCCTTTTTCGCAAGGCGATTTTGACGGATTTGTCCAACGCATAAATTCCGGCGATGAAAACGGAACCACAAAAGACAACGCGGTAAAATCGGCGGCGGTAAAATACCGTCGTTTGAAAGAAATAAATACAGTGCGAAACGATTATATAGAAACTCTTATTTTTAACAAAAATAAAAATATAATCCCCACTTTATCGCACAGGCAGGGTGTTGATTTTTATATAAACGGAATTTCATTTGACCAAAAAGTCGCACGAAGCCCAACTAAAAAATTTCAGAAAGATTATGGAGCAGGCTGGCGAGACTTTGCAAAAAGAAATCCAGAAATCGTGGCAAAATATTTATATGAAGGCCAAGATGAAGGGCGTTTTGGCAAAGATCCGCGGCTGTTGGTTGTGTACTTGGACGAAAATATCCCGATTGAAAATATCCGCGGCATAATAGAACAAACAGACCTTGACAGCCCAATAGAAATATCGTTCACATACAATCATAAAATTCACGGGGAAAAACACTATAAAGTTCAATGCTATGTAATATT
>JAIRZE010000090.1 GCA_031267375.1 Rickettsiales bacterium
CGCCAGTTGCCTTCAAATTTTTTGCCGACGGCCAAGCTTCCGCCGAACAAGGGCTTCATAGAATATTTGTCTGAATCATATTGATTGCTGCCGACGGACGCCGTATAGTATTTGTTTGTCCAGGACAGCAGATTTAATTCCGCGCGAATTGTTCCGTACCATTCGGTCTTTGGCTTGTCATTATAATTATAGGAAACATTGTATCCACCATTTGCGGTGCGGGTCAAAGCGGTCGGGGCCGCCATTGCGCCGGAAACGAATAACGCAGAAATTAAAAATCCGGAAATGAAAATTTTGTTTTGCATAGATAAATTCCTTTTTATTTGAATATCGGTATTTTATCATAAATCGCGAATCGGAAAAAGCGGAAAAACAAGTTTTTTAACAAAAAATTAAGCGTCAAAATAAAAATGTAATTTCAATAAGTTATTATTGTTTTTTTTTCATTATTTTAACTATTGACACGAATTTATTAAATTTGCTAGATTAATCGCGAACTGAAAAAGGAAACTGTTATGAAGAAAATAAATTTGTTGTTTGCGCTTGGCTGTTTGCTGTTTGTCGCAGCCTGTACCGGTATACGCGAACCTGCCGAACTGGACGGCGACAAGGCGTATTTTGCGTTTGATTCTGCGGAAATTTCCAAAGAAGCCCAGGATAACTTGCTGGGCCAGTCGTTGTATATGAAACATCATAAAGATACGAATATTACGATAGAAGGGCACTGCGACGAACGCGGAACTACGGAATATAACCTGGCGCTGGGCGCATTGCGCAGCGCGAATGCGGCGCAAGTCTTGCTGAAAGACGGCGTAAAGCAAGAACGGGTAAAAACGATTTCGTATGGAAAGGAAAAGCCGCAATATACGGGCCACGGCGAAGAAATCTGGGCAAAGAACCGGAACGCCACGACGAAAGTAGAGAAATAAAAATCGCGCGCAAGCGCGATTTTTATTTAGCAGTTAGCAATTGGTGGAGATGAAAGCTCGGTGCTACACCTGCCTCCGCTTGCGGGGGCAGGTGTGTGCCACCGTGCTTTAATTTTTCACTTCCCATTTTTCATTTAATTTTCTACACTGCGGATATGGAAAAACAAACTGCTATTTCTTTCGCTAATGTCGCCGCCGGATACGACCGCGGCGCAGATGTTCTTTCCGATGTTTCCTTTAATATAAACAAAGGCTCTTTCTATTTCTTATCCGGGGCAAGCGGCGCCGGAAAGACAACCTTGCTGCGGTTGATTTATCACTTGCATCCGGCGGCAACGGGCCAAATTAAATTGTTTGACAAGGCGACCGCGAATATGTCGCGCGATGAAATTTCAGACTTGCGCAGAAAAATGGCAATTGTTTTTCAGGAATATTCTCTGCTGTCGCACTTGTCCGTGTTTGATAATATCGCCCTGCCCCTGCGCGTGCGCGGCGTTGCGGAATCAAAGATAAAAAAGCTGGTGGGCAAGACTTTGGAATGGGTCGGCCTGTCGCAATTTTCCGACGCGAATCCAAAGTCTTTATCCGGCGGTCAGCAGCAGCGCGTGTCCGTTGCGCGCGCGATAATCGTCAGCCCTGAAATTCTTCTGGCGGACGAGCCTACGGGGAATCTGGACGACGAAAACGCGGCGCGTCTGATGGAGATGTTTATTCAGATGAACAAGAATTTCGGAACGACGATTATCTTGGCGACTCATAATCAAACGATGATGGATGCATATAAATTTCCCAGAATTATGGTTGAAAATCATCGGGTAAAATTCACCGGCGGGGAAGAACATAACGCGCCGGCAGAATCAGAATCCGCGCAGCGCGTATGGCGCGGCCCGCGTCCGCAGAATTATTTCGCGGAACTGTCAAAGCAGTTTGAAGAAATAGGGGCAGGAATTAGGAGCAGGAACTAGGAGAGCAGATAAAATGTTACCGACAGAAGAATTAGAAGTTTTCAAACGGACACATATTGTGGCCTTGACTATTTATAATATAATATCTAAGTTTCCAAAGGATGAAATTTATGGCCTATCATCGCAAATGAGACGGGCTGCGATTTCAATAAATTCTAATTTAATGGAAGGCAACGCAAGAAGAACCGACGGAGAAAGAAAACAATTCATAGGTATATCCAGAGGCTCGGCAGCAGAATTACAATATCAAGTTATGCTAGCACGAGATTTGAATTTAATAACAAAAAATGAAGCAGAAAAACTTATTGACGAATTAAAACAAATCGGACGAATATTAAGCAAGCTTATGAGTATCAATATAAAACCTAGTTCCTGCTCCTAATCCCTGCTCCTGTGAGCGAAGCGAACGAATGAAGAAAACGCCTTTGATTTTTTCTATTACAAAAGAGCAGTCATTATTTATGACGGCGATTATGTCGCTGCTGTCTTTTATGGCGGTGCTGTCGTTTGGAATCGCGCTGATGATTGGGACCGGCGCGGCGCGCTGGAACGCGCAGTGGGATCTCAGCGCGACGGTGCAGGTAATGCCGGGCAGCAATCCTGCGGCGGCGGAAAAGATATTGCAGAATAATAGGGACAAGTTTTCAAATATGCGGGAAATTGACGGCGCGGAAATGCAGCGGCTGCTGCGGCCCTGGCTTTCCGGCGGCGGATCGGCGCTGGGCAATTACCTGCCAAAAATGTATGAATTAAAATTCAAGCGCGCGGGCGATATGAAAACTGTCGCTGCGGAGATAGGCGAGAACGCGCGCTTTCTGACGCACGCGGAAAGCCTGAAACCCGCAATGGGCGCCAGCTTGCGGATGATAGCAATTTCTGGGGCGCTGCTGGCATTGGTGCTGGGGGCGCTGGGATTCTGCATTTCTTTTATCACGAAAAATACTGCGGATCTGCATAAAAGAGAATTGGAAATTTTGAATCAAGTCGGCGCGAAAGATTCCTTTGTGGCAAAGCAAATGCAGATTATCGTGGGCAAGATCTGCGCGCGCGCGGCAGGGTTGGGATTTGTCGCGGCGGCGCCGGTTCTGATGTTTATAATCGCCGCGGCGCGCGGCGCGCGGGTCGGATTGATGGCGATGCTGGGACTGGGCGGCGGGGCCTGGGTCGCATTGATGCTGCTGCCGGTTGCGATAATAATTTTTGCGGTATACATTGCCAGAAAAACAACAATGAAATTGCTATGCGATTAATCACAACACCTTTGCTGATAGTTGCGGCGTTTGTCTTGGGCGGTATGATTTTCAAGTCATCCGCGCCGACGCAGTGCGCGACGATTTTGCCGCGCGACAGCATATTCGTCTTGACCGGGGACGCGCGGCGGATTCCGTTTGCAATGCGAAAATTGCGGGAACATCCGGATGCAAAGCTTTATATAATCGGCGTGGGCGGCGGCGGCAATTTTACGAATGAAAACATAGTCTTGGAATCGGGGTCAAAAAATACTCTGCAAAATGCGGCGGCGATAGAAAAGATAGCCCGTGAAAACGCGCTGGATAGAATAGTCCTGATAACGACGGTGGATCATTATAATCGGGCGCGATATCTAATACACGAAAAGATGCCGGATTTGGAAATAGCGGCCTGTCCTGCGGCCTTGAACGGAATGCCGGCGCCGCGTCGGTTAGAGCGCTGGACGACCGAGTATTTGAAATATATCGGAACTCTGATCGGAATAAGGGAAAGTTAAAAAAGTGGTCAGGGGTCAGGGGTCAGTGATTAGTGGTTGGGAAAAAAGTGTCCAATATATTGGACAAGTTTTCCCAGCCTAACCATTCATTTACACTGACCACTGACCCCTGACCACTAACCACTAGGAGTTAAAAATGTTCAAAACTTATATTTTCAAATTAACATTGGCATTGTGGTTTGTCTTGTGGGTGCCGTTTTTGATTCTGGTATTGCCGTCAAAGTGGCTGACGCGCAAATTTATGACATTGGACGCAATCGGGGTTCTGCGCATCGCCCGCATTGTCGTCGGAATAAAATACAAAGTGCACGATGCCGGCCACCAGGACGGCCCGCACATTATCGCGGCAAAGCATATGTCTATTCTGGAAGTAGCTGCGATATTGGAACATATCCCGAATGCATTTTTTATATTGAAAAAGGAATTGATGTATATTCCGGTTTACGGCTGGGCGTTTTGGAGAATGGGCTTGCAGCCGGTGAATCGCGCAAAAGGCGCCACGGATTTGAAAACTCTGACACGCGCGGTAGAGAAAAAGATTGCCGGCGGAATGACGCTTGTGATATTTCCCGAAGGAACGCGCGCAAAGCCCGGTCAAAGGCCGGAAATAAAAAAGGGCGTAATGTTTATAGCGTCCATTTTGAAATTGAATATAGTTCCGGTCGGCACGGACAGCGGATTATATTGGCCAAAGAAAGGCAAGATGAATAGCGGGACTGCGAATATATGGTTTGAACCGGAATTGCCGTATAACGCGCCCCTGGCGGAAATATCAGAAGCAATTAATAAACATTCGGCTTAAACGCTCGGTGGTAATTCCCCTCCTTGGAGGGGTGGCCACGAAGTGGCCGGGGTGGGTGTCCCAATAAGAGAACCCACCCCGGCGGCTCCGCCGCCACCCCTCCAAGGAGGGGAATTTAGACCGAGTTTTATTTCGTTAATTGCTAATTGATAATTGCTAACTGCTAATTAAAAACGCGGGCCCTGCCCGCGTTTTTTAATATTCCACCCGCGACCAATACGAATCGTCGTTCAGGTATTGCTGGCACTTGTGATTGTCATACCAGCTTTTGCGCGGCAAGACATAAATCTCTACATCGCGGTTGTATTTCAAATAAGCGCTGCGATTGCCGGTTTCGCCTTGCTTGAACAGCTTTTTGAAAATCTGGGTCTGATCGGATTCTCCGAGATATTTCTGAGAAACCCTATCCGGATGAAAGCCCTTTAACACCAGCGCATTATAAACCGCATCCACGCGTTTCTGGGACAGTATCAGATTATAGTCTTCTTCCCCCAATTCGCAGGCATATCCGACGATTTCTATGCGGGCGCATTCCGGATCCGGAATTTTTGCAAACAGTTCATCAATCGTGGCGCGCCCCTGGGCGGTCAAGACAGCGCTGTCAAGTTGAAAGAACACATTCATCGGCAAATCGGAATTTTCATTAGCGGTGGAAATTCCAGCCAACCCGATTAAGCAAACGGCCGCCAGCATTATTTTTTTCAACATAGCAAATCCTTTTTTTAGGGGTCAGTTGTTAGTTGTCAGGGGTCAGTATATGTACAATCATACTGCTGACCACTGACCACTAACAACTAACAACTATTTTTTACCACCCGATTGTAATACCTGCGCGGCCTGTGAAGTTGTCGTGGCTATAAGACGCGCCGGCGTTCAGCAAGACATTGTCTGAAACATAATGAAACATACCCGCGGCGATGCCGTATTGATCGCGATAGGTTCCGGTGCCGAATGAAACCTGAGTATTTCCTTTTGCGCGCGCATTCGGAACCAGTGCGGACAAAGCGGCCGCGCCTGCGATGCTGCTGCGCATTTCGGTTTCCACACTGTCAATCCGGCCGTTTACGCCGCGGAATCCGGCATCCATATCAGAATAAATCTGGCTCATTCCGCTGCGGACCCAGTCTTGGGTTGCGGCGTAATCGCCGTTTATGCGCAAAGCAGAATAATCAACGGACGCTGACGGAGTCAATGTGAATACATTGTTGTTCGCGACATCCGAAACCATATTGACTTCCGAGCCTTTTCCTGTGCCCGATGTTCCAATAGTATGATTTGTCGGATCGGAATCGTTCAAGACAAATGAATTTTGTCCGATATGAATATCGCCATTTGCATCGCCGTGAATCATTTCGTCCAGGCGCATAACGGCATCGGTCAGGCTGGTATGATTCATACCCTGGAAATCATTCATATTGGCAAGCACGGAAACATCGCCGATCGCATTATCCAGATCATTGACGGCGTCAGCAACTGTTGTCGTTTTCGCTGTTTGTCCGGTTTTGACATTCGTGCCAGTCCCATTCCCGACAGCATCGGCAAAAGTTTCACCCGCGGCAACATCGTACCCCAGGTCTTTTTTGGTGCTTGCAACCGTATCGTGAACAGTCGCGCCGCCGGCGTCTTTGTATTCAATGCCGATAATACCGTCTTTTGCATTCAAGTTCAGATAATCCGCGGAAGAGCCCAGTTCATTGACATAAATTCCATTGCCATAATCTTTCTGACTTAACAAATGGTTAGTGTTTGCGCCTGAAATTTTCTGACCCGCGCCCAGTATGATTTCCGAATTAACGGTCTGTGGCGTGGCGGAAGAAAGCTTTAATGTATTGCTGTCCAACGCGGAAATATCGTTTTGCATTGTTGTTATTATTCCGTCGCCATTCGGCCCGTCCAACAACCCTGTGTCAGTGCCGCCTGTATGAGCATTGCCCCACAAAGCAGTGTTTAATTGGTCAACAGCTGTATTTAATCCGGAAACGGCTGCATTTGTTTTTCCCAATTCCACATTTGTTTTTCCCAACTCTGTGTTTGTTTTGCCTAATTCCGTATTGACTTCAACCAAAGTGCTGTTCATCCCGGAAACAGCTGCACCCAAATTAGAAAGCGATGTGTTTGTGTTGCCTAATTCTGTGTTAAGATCATTTATACCATCCTGCATATCGGCAAGCTTGCCCTGTCCGCTGGAATTTGGCAAAATTCCATCTTGGCCCCACAGGGATTCGTTAATATCGCGCAATTGATCCGACCATTGGTCAATCAAGGCGCCATTATCAAAGTAAGCTGTATTCCAATCCGCCATAGTCTGCGCAAGACCGTCAAGAACCGCAGCATTCTCGTTATTTGCAGCGGCCAAGGAATTCAAACCGCTAACAGCATTCAATCCGTCCGGGGATGAATAGTTGCCGCCTTGTAGCCAAGACTCTGAACCTGTAAAGTAAGCGGACGCGTGCGCAGAGCCTGCAAACCCTGCAAAGGCCGCCGCCGCTGTTAAAAGTGTGATTTTTTTCATAGATGTTCCTTTAATTTTGAATGCTTTGATTATACAAGTTTTACTTAAACGAACACGAAGTGTTCGTCATACCGGCGCAGGCCGGTATCCACTGCGTCGCAGACCTAAACGCGAAGCGTATTGTCGCAGGTGTTTTCGCTGACGCGAAAATTAAGGTCTGCGACGCAGTGGATCCCGACCTTCGTCGGGATGACGCCCCGTTGGGGCGTTTAGGAAAAAATCTTGTATAACCAAAGCCTTTTACAGAAAATTATTTTATGCCAAGAA